>NZ_QSBB01000029.1:11370-24438 GCF_003465595.1 Collinsella sp. AF05-9 | reverse complement strand
TACCGCCTCGCGGTGACATCGTTTTTATGTCAACCTTGGTCTAACAGAGCCATAAAATATGTGCGGAGTGCTGGCCTGGAGCTGCCTTCGGACCCTATTGGCTGCTCACCGAGAGGCTCCGCTATGAAACGACCCCTTTACTACCTGCTCTGCGCGATCGCGTGCATGTCCATGGTCAGCGCGACGATGCCTATGGCAGCCATTGCGGAGGCGATTCAGCCTCAAGAAACCGCCGAGCAGCAGGAGCAAGCCGACGCCACGAACGGCGACACAGGCAAGGCTAAAGACAGCACCAACACAAATGCGACAGCAGATACCGTAGAGGACGGCGCCGCAACATCCACCGGCACCAGCGCAGCTAACATGGAAAGCGTCGACGGCACCCCCACCACGCCCGGCACCATCGCCGCAACCGACGCGGCCAACCCCACCTCATCCCTCCGAGCCCAAGCCAATCCCACGCCCGAGGCCATCTCCACCACGTCACAAACCGGCTACGCCCACTCCGCCACGGCAACCCAAAACGGCGTCACCTTCACCGTCTCGTGGAACGACGCCCCCGCGGGCACCGCGACGACCTTCCACGTAACCCAGGCCAACGGCTCGTCCCAGGCCAAGGCGCGCATGGACGTGCCCACCTATTGGGACGGCGGCAGCCAGGAAAGCGTCTGCGACCCGTCGCGCCCGGCATGGGCCAGCTACTACAGCCTGGGCACCGCGGGCCACGACTTTACCTTTGACTTCACGGCATCGGGCACGTACCGCATCTACTTCTACTTTATGGACAACGACAGAAACGACCCCCAAAACGACAAGGGGATCTACTACCTGCGCACCACGGCGGAGGTGACCGTAAACGACGCCGCCCGCCCGAGCGTCACGCAGATCGTCAACAACGCCGTGGACCTGTGCAGGCAACAGACAAACGGCTCGGAATACGACATGGCGCTGTGGCTCCACGACTGGACGCTCGACCAGCTGGAGTACGACCATGGCCTCAACTGGTGCTCGGCCGAAAGCGGCCTCACGCGCCACCAGGGCACCTGCGAGAGCTACCAGCGCATCTACTCCAAGCTCCTTGACGCCGCGGGCATCGCCAACGGCCGCATCACCGGCAACGGCCACACCTGGAACGCCGTAAAGATCGACGGCAAATGGTGCCAGATGGACCTAACCTGGGACGACACCAGCGACAACTGGTACGGAGACCTGGATCAGCGCCATCTGTACTTTGGCCTAACCGACGAGCTCATGGCAATCGCCCACTCCGACCACACGACTAACTACCAGAAGGCCAACTACGCCTACCGCTCGACCGATCTATCCAACAATTATTTTGTGCGAAATGGCAAGGCCGATGAATGGGCCGATAAGTATGCCGACCGCATTCAGCAACACCTGGATGCCAAGGAAGAGAGCTTTTCCATCGATGCTGACAACCAGTCCTTCCCGCCCAGCATCTCGGGGATTCAGAATGGGATTGTTGCTTAGGCGATGAATCAAATAGACCGGAAGACCGCTGGAAACAAAGACTATCTATCTGCCGAGTCGAAGGTCGAGATGACGTCGAGCAGCAGCTGAACCGCGGCAGGGGCTCGACACCTGCTCGGTGGATGCCGTCCCCCAGGCGGTGAAGGTGAGGGGGATCCAGCCCGAGGGGATGTAGGAATGCGATAGGAAAGTCATAGATGCGGGCGTGCTGGCTAAAATGGGTCGGCCGGGATTGGTCAATCTCGGCCGACTATATTTGGCTAAATTATTCCATCGCTAACACAGAAAGCTCGCTGATGTTTACTGGTGTTTCCGAAAACCCCAACAAAATATGCGCGGCATGCTAGCCCGGTGCTTCTTTTGGACCCTATCGCCTGCTCCCAGAGAGGCTCCGCTACGCCCCCCCCATCGCCCACCATGTGCAATCGCGCGCATATCCATGGCAAACGTACCAATACCCATGGCGGTCATCGCAGAAGCCATGCGGCCTCAAGCAACAGCCGCGCAACAGGCACAAACTAAGACAGCAATAAGCGATACTGACAAGGCCGAAGGGACCACAAGCTCAAACACCACCGACTCAAGTGATTCCGCAGTAGATGTCAAAAGAGACAACAACGCCGCCCCCGTCAGCGCGACCAGCGCAACCGACAGCACCATCCCCCATTAGCTTCCTCATCGAGCAGCGCGCTGGGCGCCTCCTCGATGGTCTTCCTCGGAGGAGTCTTCATTTCCTTGCACAGCAGTTCCTCGTCGACCGTTACGATGTTCGCAAATTCGGCACGTATCCCATTCGTCTGTGATTCGCTGCTTAGCCGCCAGAGACCACATGACAGAGCGCGGACCGTGCTCCGTCATGTGGTTGTCAATTTCCAAAAAACTTGACGTTACCAGTGATGCGGTTTCAAACCGGTTAAAAAGGGGTATCGACCCAAGCCGATACCCCTAATGCAAGCACGCTTTAATCCAATTAAGCCATTATCAATACTGCTTTATCGGATCAGCGTACATCGTGAATTGAAAGCCAATCCAGCAACCTATCGAAGCTCTCTGTAAACTAGATCCCGTTTTTCGTGAAATAGCATTTTCGCGGGTACATCTTTAGAAACAACGCTATTCGCAGCGATGACCGCATTATCGCCAATGGCTACACCTTTAAGCACCACGACATTCGCGCCAAGCCAGACGTTGTCGCCAATATGCACGGGCGCTGTCGTAGTCGGCTGGTCCCGATACATGATCCCATCCTGCGACATACCGTGGTCGAAGTCATACACATGGACGTTTGGACCAAATAGGCAGCCTCTACCAATCTCAATTCGTTCATGAGCAATCAGGACGCAACCGTAATTGAAAGACGTTCGTTCACCGACGCTAATAAAGCCTTTATCCGATACGCGACAATAAAACGGTCGCCTGAAAGCCTTCGTCATGGTTATCTGGCCAGGGAATCTTCCTGCAAGAAACGCCAACTTACCCCGGACATAAATCCAGGTCGCCACATGCTCAACAAAGTCCATTAAATTCAAGAGAAACGCCCCTAGTAACTATTTCCTTTTAATAAGCTGTTTCACAAGAGTCTTGAGAGATTTCACGAAGCCGTAGGCGCCAACAAACCGAGCAGTGCCCTCGAACCCCTTATGCTCATAAGCCTTCCAGAAACCATCAACGTTACCCTGCGGAGAGGACGACCTCTCCAGCATCGGATTACCGGGCAGCACCTCTTCAAGAGATATATCTGTTACGCCGGGCTCAAATACACCAGATGCGACAATACGCTCGGCTAGCTCACTATTAACCATAACAACAGAAAGTCCCTTTTGATCATTAAAACCTTTGCGAACTCGATCGACGCCAAGAAAATCAGCAAGAGTAAAGTCGGAAACCCTGTTGACGTCGGTATAGGCGCAGTTATAACAGCTGGAATTTAAAGCGTTATTGCTATAGAACACATCTCGCCAAGTATTAGATTCAATCGTGTCATAGAGAGCAGTGCCGTCGTCCAAGAGAGCCTTCTCGACATGGACTCCCCAACCTCTGTCCTTGGGGCGATGAAAATATTTGATGACCTTCTTTCCGGACTTTTTTTCCAAAAAGGAAATGTATTCGCGGAACATACGATTACTAGGTGTGCCATGGCAGATTAAATCGCAGGTAACCAACTGTCCGGAATAGTTTTTCTTAGACAGAAAACTCCTAAGACCCGCAATTTGGCATGGGGTTCCGCTGTAGAGCACGTCAAGACCTTGTTTCAAGTCGTTATATGCTTCGACATATGAAGAGCCAACGAAGCCCTGTGAGTATTTTGAGCCTCGACAAGATTGCGCGTCGTCAACAGAGGCACAACGCCGCTGAACAACGCGGAAATCTTCATCGAAGCAAGCGCCGTAAACGACGCCGCCATTATTTAGGACGTAAGTAGCCAAGGTCCAAAACGCGGCACCCGAGGAACTTTTTGCGCGTTCGGCGTCGTCAGCCTGATAAGCCAATACCCGACGATAGTTCATCTTCAGATCGTCGCTCGTCAAACCATTAGCCGGACATACCCTCTGGCACAAACCGCACTCAACACATTTTGATTCGTCAATCTTCGGACGGTAAAACCCATGAGAGTCTTCTACAATCTGAATCGCCGATCGAGGACACACAGACAGACACGCAGAGCACCCGGTACAGCGTTGACTATCTTTGCAGATATCCATGGAATCCCTCCCTATCGTTAAGAATCATCTTGTCTGAGCCGCAAATAGCAAACGCCGCCACACATGAAATGAAATACGGTATGTAGCACTGCGGATCGTATAAAGGGTTGCCTGAAAAGCAATAAATTAGAAAGAAAATCTGAACACCCAAACAGGCCCACAAGCAAAAGGAGTCCCCATAAGGACCTTCCTCTAAAAGAGATTCAGATCGATGCATGGCTGCAAGGATGGAGAGAAACGCAGGCACAACAAAAGCCGCAAGGCCAATCACACCCGTCTCGGCAAGCAACTGAAGGTATACGTTGTGAGCACTCATCGACGAAAAGCCAAGATTGCTGTACATTGCACCAAGGGAGGTAGTGGCAACATACTTGGAATAAGTCCCCCAACCACAACCAAGTAAGGGTTTTGCATAAAACATACTCCAAGCGCAATCGTACAAATAGCTTCTGCCATTGCCCGTTTCATCATCTGAAAGCTCAATAAACCTCTCAAGAGTCGCCTGAACAGCGGGAACAAACGTAGCAAGAACGCCGACAGCTATTACAGCGATTGCAGCAACAACCAAGGTCTTGAGCATCGTCCCGGAAAGCTTCTTTCTATTTACGAACAGATACGAGATGACGATAGCAGCAACGGATGCAACCAAAGGACCCCGCTTAGTAGTCAGAAAAAGCGCAAGCAAGAGCATCAGGCTCAGCATCAAATCTTTAATCCGAACCTTTTCCCTGCTACCAGCAAGACCACAGGCCCAAGAGACGAGACCCAAACTCAAATAAATCGAATTAGTGCTGTAGTGCGCCGTGAAGCCAGAGCGATAGTCCCTAGCCATATAGCTACCTGAAAAGAAGGCAGATTTAACTGGCAGATAAAGTGCGGGGACTAGCCAGAAGACGATGGTGCAGAACGCATGAAATGCTGCAAAGGCGACAAGAACCCTAAGGCATGAAGTGACCCAGGATCGCTCGCCTGCCGCAACATACATGCACAGAAATAGAAGCGTATAAACTACGAGCAGGGTTAAATTAGTCACACCGTATATCAAACTATGAATAAAGAACAGCACAAAGAAAGGTGCCCAAGCCAGCTCAAGGCCAAATCTTTTGCAAGCAAATCTTCTGTTAGTCACAAAATGCAGGAGAAACGCCGTAGCAGATAGCAGGAGGCAGACATCGAGTGCAAGCGCAGAAGCAGCGAGCGATTGGCAGAAAAAGGCGTAAAAGAGCAGTGGAATGAACACCATGGACCCATCATTTAGGGAAAAGCGTCGCTCTAACTCAGAGCAAGACTCAACACCGGCCCTAGACGCGCTGAAATAATTCATCCTATTTAATCCTCATAAAACGACCAATAATCGAACTATAGCTAGGCATGTCGAAGAAATAGAGCGTCGCGCATGCGGCGACTGCGCCCCAAATGACAAGACCGATGGCGACCGCAATCCATCCTGTCCAACTTCCAGCGAAGCAAGACAGTAGATAGCCAGGCATGGCCACGAGAACGGTCTGTAATACATACACGCCAAACGACCAAAACGAACTCGAAAGAGAGTCCTTCGAGATTTTACGAGGCTCGTAGAGCAAAAGGTCAATCACGCGGTATAGATTGGATACGCAGGACGCAGCAATTGTGCCGACGACCCCAAAACGCATTGTGAGTGGGATACCCAAGACGATAATGATTGCAGCCTGCAAGCAGGTCTGCGCCCTAGTCTCACGGTACATGCCAGCAGCAATTACAAGTAGGCCCTGGGACGACTTGCCATGATAGAGAAAAACATTTAGGACGACGAGGAAACCGAGCAGGACATTGTGGTAATTTGCATCGTGAAACCCGCCTGCATACAAATCAACAAACGGCATAATCAATGAAAAAGCACATCCGCATGCCACAGCGGAGACTGCGTACACAAGCGCTCGATATGGCTTATAGGAAGACCGAAGACCCTCGTAGTCTCCCTCAGCAATCTGTCGACCAAAGAGCGCCTGAAGCCCTGTACCAAGGACATTCGGAATCATCTGTAGCCCCGTAGATACGAGCATGTAAACAGCAAGAACGCTAACTTCACTCATGCTCCCACAGAGGAAGGTCGCCAAAATAACGGGCGCGCCCGACTGAACGGCTCCCAAGATTTGGAGAAACAACGCATCCCATCTCTGGGGTAGCTGATAGTCACCGTAATCAACCTTGCAATTGAGCTTCGGATAATGGCGGCGTGTATACAGAGCGAGAATCAGGCTGCGCGCAAAAACCGCAGAGAGAGCCAACGCATAGACAGCGACAACAGGAGCATGGAGATAGGCAAACAAGAAAATGACGGCCGTGTTAACCAGCGTGAAGACCGTCGATGCGAGTTGAATGAGCCAGTTCTTTTGATCGGCGGTAAGGAAAACTTGGTACTTGGCGAGGGAAAAGAAATCCACGACGATCTTGGCACCCAACAGGAAGGTAAGCACCATGATCTCCCAAGGCGCAAGCGAACCTACCGAGACAAATATGGGATAAACGACCGAAAGGCCAACCAGCAAGACAAGAAACAACATGCCCGACTTCTGATAAAAGACCTTCGAGGCCGAAGCCACGACGTTAATCCCATCCCAGTCGCCCTTAGCAATAGGCTTATATAGAGCGAAGGTCGCCGCACCAGAAATACCAGCTTCGACAAGTGCGAAATAACCAATAAACTGAGTTAGAGAGGTCACCAGACCGTTAACCTCGGATCCATATACGCCAATAATCGCCCTTGGGACGAGGAAGCCGGCAACGATAGCGGTCAACTGGTAGACCAAGTTCCAAAAAGTATTCTTTGCAAACATAAGCCAGAAACGACACCTACAATCCAATGCAGCGAGCGATAAAGGCACGCGCTGTATCACGGTCATGTGAGAGGGTCTGGTTTGCATGACCATAGTCAACAGCCGAAATAACGACCTCGTCTCGATACAGACAACCCTCAATTCCATAACGTGCGAGCAGGTCTGTAATCCTGACGTTACTCTGAACGGCGGAGTCCGACGTTTTAACGACAAACGACTTATTGAAATTCATGGAGAAGCAGGCGCCGTGGAAGGAGTCCGTGCAAACAAACGACGCCTCACTAACAAGCTTCAAGAAAGCAGCCGGACCGATACCCCTCACGTTAATCATGCCGGGGAATTTCTTCGTGTTGTAATGAATGCAGACGACAGGAACGCCGAGCTCGCTGGCGATCTTCCTAGCTCGATCCACGAGTTTTTGCTCAGAGTTAAGCGTATAAAGCAGAACATAGGATTGAGGTATCGTATCCAAGCCGTCATCTGAGGCTAACGCCGACCAGTCATCGCCCGTAAGAAGCAGGGTCGGATCAGGCATAAATACAGATTCGAGCCCCATCTCGCTAAGGACCTCCATAGAGCTCGGTTCCCTAACGGAAAGACCAGTGAACTTTGCCAGCCTGTCGGCCGCGCCTTCATCGCATGCCAAAATGGATTCCGCCGTCGCATCTCCCAGACTGGCAGCATAAGACGCGACCTTTGTAACTTCAGCGATGCCTTCACCCAAGAAGACTGGGTCATGCCCATTAACCCGAGGATTGAAAACCTGATCGCTGCCAATGAGGACGCAGTCGAGGCTCTTGGCTCTATCAATAAGAGCTTGCTTATCCAGCTTTCCCGTAGGGCTTAGATTGCGCTTAGCAAATCGACTGAACGAATTAAGCCTCTGGCGCTCAAAACCCCTGCGAAGGAAATAGCGAACGGCATCCGAAGGATTGAACGAGAAGCACGTACCCAACTCTCGATCATCGAGTTCCTTATTGCTGTAATTGAGCACTTCGCAGTCGCAGCCCAACGACATCACGGTCCTGCGCAGAGCACATGCTTGTAGCGAAGCACCATAATTTACGGTATTCGAAAATGTGAGGATGCCTATGCGTTTCAATATCTTACCGCCTAACTATTCGCAAGCTCGTTAAACCAAATTGATGATGTAACCTTCAGTAGCGTTATCGGTTTCGATAATCTTGCACGGGTTGCCAATGACTATCGAATGATCGGGAATATCCTGGTTAACAAAGGTATTGGAGGCAATAAAGACATCGTTTCCAATGGTCACATTACCTGCAACCGTCGAGTTAATACCGAGATATACGCGGTCACCAATCGTAGGGACGCCCTTTCTATGGCCACGGTTTTCTTGGCCGATGGTGCATCCCTTATGGATGTTCACGTTACGGCCGAACTTCGCGCCGGCGTTTACAGTAATGCCGTAAGGGTGACCAATGTAGAAGCCTTGACCAATTTGAGTTGATGGCGAAATCTCGAGTCCACACTTCCTGGAAAGATGTTTCCTCGGAAGCGTGAAGAGGAGTTTTCGCAAACCCCCTGCCTGACACATCCTTAGATAGAAAACATAGCGGTAGCCAAAATCACCTAATAACCGGCCGAGCTTTACGCCTTGCGTACCGAAATAGTGATAAGTATCTTTAGCGAATACGTCCACTCTAACTTCTCTCTCCTCTAGCAATCTTTTCGCGAACAACGCCAAAGATTCTCTTAGTTCCTACAACCAAGCCACCGTCACTAAGCTCCATGAGAATTCGACCCAAAATCTGCGAAAGCCTTCGCCCAATGAAAGGGGAACACTTGCGCACAACCTTCCGCTTGATGCGATATTTGGGCTCAACCCAGCTTCCCGAAGAGCGATGGATGCTGTAGGTTTCACGCTTGATGTGATAACCGCCGAAACCGTAAACGGGGTTGAACGCTTTGGAGTCCAAGGCAAGCCAGCCACCGAAATGCTGCTCTTTATTCACGCGTTCAAAGCCGATTTTTTGAAGCTCAGCAGTGAATACCTCATTCACCGTGATCTTGTCGAGAAAATCAGGATCACAGGAGAACTCCATCGACTCATATCGTTCCACGCATGCGCGAATTACAGGGTCATGAGGCTCAACAGCAACAATCAAGCCGGTGGTGGCAGTCAACGAGGATTCTTCGATTGCAGTGAAAGGAATGCTTTCCATGAGAGGCGATATGTCTCGTATGAGCTCGCTGCCGATATCCATATAGATGCCGCCGTACTCATACAAGACCTTAAAGCGAGCGTAGTCCGACACAAATGCCCAGAGGCCCGCCGCATACGCGCCCCTTGACCAAGAGCATGATGCGAAGTCGAAGTTATCCTCATTCCACTGCTTGACCTCAAACCCAGGCGCAAACTTCTCCCACGAAGCCAAGGACCTCACAGCAGTCTCAGAGAGCGGATTGCCTCCGAACCAGCAGTAATGAATAGTCTTATCCATCGTCACGCTCCTAAATGTGCAACTTGGAAATAAGAAACGGAGTCTGACGGGTCTCCAATATCGCCCAAGAAAGCGAGTCTCACCGGCAAATATCTTCGTAAACCATGCCAAGCCGGTTCATAAACGCCGTAAGGGAAAAGGCATCTTTTATGCGAGCTCGTCCCTGAATTCCAATCATTTCCTTGTAAGAGATATCGCTCATGAGATTCTCGAGCTTAGTGGCCAACGCATCAACATCATCAACTGGAAACATAATTCCGTCTACGCCGTCGGTAATGACTTGTGGAATACCCCCGACAGGAGTCGCAATGGTAGCAAGTCCGTACGACATTGCCTCAAGCACACTCATAGGCATGCCCTCATTCTTCGAAGGAAGGCAGAACATGCTACTGTTGCGAAAGGCTTCGTCTTTTTTTCACCTTTAGCCCAGCCTATAAAGCTGCACCTGTCACCAATTCCAAGTTCATCCGCCAGTTGTTCATATGCTGGCACATCCCCGTCTCCGCCAAAGACAAAACGCGCATCGGGATGAGTCTTAAGAACGCGCTTAGCAGCGCGCAAAAGTAAATCCGGACTCTTGCGCGCATCAAGACGCCCCATGAACAAAACCGTATTGCACGAATAATCAATAGCGTTAACCTCAGGAACGTCAACGGCGTTATGCACCACCACGATACGATCCAAGGAACAGATGTGCCTTTTTAGAAGGAATTCCTTCCACTCCTCCGACAGAACGACCACCTTTGAGCAACAATCAAAGGAATGCGAGATATCGCGTCTCTCAGCCTCGCTACATTCTTCGTCAAACCAAACACCGAACTCGCTACCATGCAGATGGAGAAGAACGGGTTTGTTTCGAAAGAAGGCCGCCCTCATGAAGATCTTTTTTCGGCGATAGCTGCCACGAGACGCCATATGCACATGTACGAGATCGCACGCGTTGAGCCTACTGAGATATTTCATATAAGCCACAAGGGCAATGGAGAGCTTCTTGAACTTCCCGCCCTCAGCAGTTGTCGAAATGAATTCTATTGAACCTTCGTTACGATTCGACCACTTCATAATGTTGTTTTCAACCGTGGAGATGCCACCCATAGCATCAAGACTCGGGCCAATCATCAACACTTTAGGCATTATCAGCACCTAAAGATCTTTTAGAAGAAGGGCAAGACCAATCGCAGTACTTTTCTAAATGGGAAACAGTTGGCAAAACAAACAAATCGCCAAGCTCTCGGTCAAGTCTATCGGGTTGCTCCTCTAGTGCATAGAAGGGATCGTATCCGCCTCCGGTATAGAAAGTCATCTCGCCAAAGTAAGGTTTACCGCTAATGTTGTACCAGTCAACCCGCACGTGAGGGAAACCATCAGAGAGTTTCTCGGAAAGCTCAAGCATAAGTTCGTAGTTCTCGGGCTTTACAGTAGGCTCATGCTCAGATACCTCATGGTCGATATCGCCACGCTGCTCCCATTCAGTAGAAAAGTACTGCATTTCATGATTAGTGAAACGATCGGCGTCCGTCTGAACAAGAGCTGCCTTACCGTCAAAACAATAGAATTTGTAATCAGTCGGAGTCGCTCTTCCAGGTTCATCAAGAAATGCTTCCGCCACAATGCGAGGCGTGATACCGAGATAAGCCCACTCCCTGCCCTGCCAATACCAGTTTCTATGCAAGGCAACATTCAGACGTTTCTTGGCCTCAACAAAATCAAAATACGACTTATCCGTGCAAACAAATGTGCTCTGCGAGTCGTGAGTACATTTAAGCACAAACTTCTCCGGCAATTTATCGAGATCGATCTCTTCAGCTGCATTGAAAACACCGAAAAGTGGCACAAGATACTCGGACCCAATACGTTGTTCGACGAAAGAGCGCACGCCATATTTATCTGCGAGCTAAGTCAAAACTGGATTATGGTAGTTAAGCTTGTACCACTGCAGCTTCTCATTGAATGTCTTAGGACACTCGAAATCAGGCTCGTAATGAAGTTTGGCTTTGAAGTAGAGACGCATATATGCCTCATCAGGAATGAAGCGCAGGTTGTTTTTAAGAGAAAGAGTAAACCTCTTTTTTAGCTTCACTATTTACCTCCAATAACGTCCGCAATTCGCTCACTCGCATGTCCGTCACCGTAAGGATTCGACGCATGACTCATGACCTCGTACTCGGCCTGATCGCTGAGCAGGCGGCTGAACTCGCGGTAGATCACGTCCTCCTCGGTGCCGACGAGCTTCAGCGTGCCGGCGGCCACGCCCTCGGGACGCTCCGTGGTGTCGCGCATGACGAGCACCGGTTTGCCGAGGCTCGGGGCCTCCTCCTGGATGCCGCCGGAGTCGGTGAGGATGAGGTGGCTCGCGGCCATGAAGTTGTGGAAGTCGAGCACCTCGAGCGGGTCGATGATGTGCAGACGGTCGAAACCGTCGAGCTCCTCGTGGGCCGCCTTGCGGACGAGCGGGTTCATGTGAATGGGGTAGATCGCCTTTGTGTCCGGATGCTCCTCCATCACGCGGCGGATGGCGCGGAACATGCGGTGCATGGGCTCACCCAAGTTCTCGCGGCGATGCGCCGTGATGAGGATGAGGCGGGAGCCCTCGGCCCAATCGAGCTCGGGGTGGGAGTAGCCCTCGCGCACGGTAGTGCGCAGTGCGTCGATGCCGGTGTTGCCGGTGACCCAGATCCCGGACTCGAGCTTGCCCTCGCCGAGCAGGTTCTGCTTGCTCGCCTCCGTGGGCGCGAAGTAGTACTCGCTCACGATGTCGACCGCCTGGCGGTTGAACTCCTCCGGCCAGGGGCTGTAGATGTCGTGCGTGCGCAGGCCGGCCTCCACATGCCCCACGGGGATCTGCAGGTAGAAACACGCGAGCGCTGCGGCGAAGCTGGTCGTGGTGTCGCCGTGGACCAGGACCACGTCGGGCGTCTCGTCCTCGAGGACGGCCTTGAGCTTAAGCAGCACGTCGCACGTCACATCGAACAGCGTCTGGCCCGGCTTCATGATCGCCAGGTCGTGGTCGGGAGTCACATCGAAGACGCGCAGAACCTGGTCCAGCATCTCGCGGTGCTGGCCGGTCACAGTCACGACGGTCTCGAACTCATCCGTACGCGCCTTGAGCTCGTTGACGAGCGGGCACATCTTGATTGCCTCCGGGCGGGTGCCGAAGACGAGCATTACCTTCTTCAAAACGATTTCTCCTGAAGAGTCACATGGTCTTACAGCTTGTAGACGTTCTCTCCGTCGCCGCAGACGTTGCGCGGGTCGATGAGGACGCGCTCGCCGAAGATGCCGGGGTTGTCCGTGACCTGGGAGTGGCCGACCATCACGATCACCATCTCCAGTCCGTCCAGGAACTCATCCATAGAGTGGACCTGGCCGGGAACCTCGTCGCGCTCGACCCACGGGTCGTAGACCTTGACGGAGCCGGCGCAGAGGTGCTCGGACATGGACTCGAGCATCTGCAGCGTCGGGGACTCGCGGACGTCGTCGACGTTCTCCTTGTAGGTGAGGCCGTAGATGCCGACCTTCGAGGCGTCCGTGATGCCGCGCTCGACCATGACCTCGTGGGCCCGGTGCATGACGTACTCGGGCATGGAGGCGTTT
>NZ_QSBB01000029.1:0-11360 GCF_003465595.1 Collinsella sp. AF05-9 | reverse complement strand
TCGTGGGCCCGGTGCATGACGTACTCGGGCATGGAGGCGTTTGTCTGCAGGGCGAGGCGGATGAAGTTGGCCGTCTCGGGGTAGTCGCCGACCAGGAACCACGGGTCGACCGGGATGCAGTGGCCGCCGACGCCCGGGCCGGGGTTGAGGATGTTCACGCGCGGGTGCTTGTTGGCGATGCGGATGACCTCGGCGACGTCCATGCCGCCGATGCGGCAGATCTTGGCGAGCTCGTTGGAGAAGGCGATGTTCACCGCGCGGAAGGTGTTCTCGACGACCTTGGTCATCTCGGCGGTGCGGATGTCGGTGACGGAGATCTCGCCCTGGCAGAAGCTGGCGTAGACCTTCGCCACGGCCTCGCCCACCTCGGGGTCGTCGGCGCCGATGGTGCGGTTGTTGTGCAGCAGCTCGTAGACCATGTTGCCCGGGATGATGCGCTCGGGGGCGTGGACGAGCCTGACGTCCTCGCGGCCGGCCTCTATGAGTAGCGGGCGAACGAAGCGGTCGATGGTGTTGGGCGAAACGGTGGACTCGACTACGAGCACGGCGCCCTCGGGCGCGACCTCGAGGACGGTCTTGCAGGCCGCCACGACGTAGCAGGGGTCGATCTTCTTGTCTAGCTTGTCGTAGGGAGTGGGGACCGAGACGATGTAGGTGTCGCAGACCTGGTAGTCGGTGGAGAACTTGATTCCGGACTTCAGGGCGTCGGCGAACAGCTCGTCTAGGCCCTCCTCCTTGAAGGTAGTCTTGCCGGCGTTGAGCGTGGCGACGAGCTCCTCGTTGTAATCCGTGCCCACGACCTCCACGCCGTGGGATGCCATCATGAGGGCGGTGGGCAGGCCGATGTAGCCGAGACCGATAACGTTAACCATTGCTATTCACCTTTCTTAGCGAACTTGTATTTATACGTGAGGGCGACGAATTTTAGGTTGCCGATGATGTAGCGTTTCCACAGCCTTCCGGGCTCCTGGATGAAGCGGTAGAACCACTCCAGGCCGCGCTTCTGCATCCACGTCGGAGCTCGGTCGGTTACGCCGGCAACAACATCGAAGCTGCCGCCGACGCCCATGACGAAGGGGATTCCGATCTGGTCGATGTACTTGTGGACCCAGTACTCTTTCTTGGGAGAGGAGAAAGCGACGAACATCATGTCGGCTCCCGAGGCGGCCATATCGGATACGATCTGGGGCTCGTCCGCCTCGGTGAAGTAGCCGTTGCGATACCCTGCGATCTGGATGCCCGGGTACCTGTCCTCGAAAATCGCTTTGACCTTGGTGACCACCTCTTCCTTCGCCCCGAAGAGGTAGATGCGGTAGCCCTTCTCGGACGCCAGCCCGACAAGCCTCTGGAACAGGTCGATGCCCGTGACGCGTTCCCCGAGAGGAACCCCCAGCTTTTTCGCCGCCCAGACGATCGAGGCGCCGTCGGCGTTGATCAGGGGGCATTCGTTGACGATTGACGCGAGATCGGGATCCGCCTCCATCAGGTTGACCTTGGAGGCGTTGATTACGACATGCTGGGTCGGTACGCCCCTCGCGATGATCTTCTCGATTTCATCCACCGTCTCGTCAAGCGAGATGGCGTTTACATACGTGTTCAGAATTGGATAACGATTGCCGGCTGACACTAGCACGCCCCGCTTCCCGTAATTACCTCGACGACAGTGAGTAGAACGATCTTGAGATCCGTGATGACGCCGCGCTTGGCTATGTACTCAAGGTCGCGCTGGACCATTCCGTCGAAACCCGTTGAATTGCGGTCGGTCACCTGCCACCAGCCGGTGATGCCGGGCTTGACGGCCAGACGCTGCAGGTCGAATTCTGTGTACTCGGCCACCTCGTTAGGCAGCGGCGGGCGCGGGCCCACGACGGACATCTGGCCCAGGAACACGTTGAGGAACTGCGGGAACTCGTCGATGGAGTGCTTGCGGATGAACCTACCGATCTTGGTGACGCGGGGGTCCTCCTTCATCTTGAACATGGCGCCGGCGATCTCGTTCTGCTCCTTAAGCTCGGCGAGGCGCTCGTCGGCGTCCTTGTACATGGATCGGAACTTCCACATGCGGAAGGTGGACAGGCTGCCGTCGCGGTGGGTCTGGCCCACGCGAATCTGGCTGTAGAACGGGTTGCCCTCGCTCTCCAGGCGGATGGCCACGGCCAGCACCAGGCTGGGTATGGCGATGACGGCCAGCGCGCAGCCGCTGAAAACGATGTCGAATGCGCGCTTGACGGCGCGGTAGGCCAAGCGCGAGTTGTCCCAGTCCATGATGGATTGCATGGCCTTATATCGACCGGCGCCTTCACGCCGGTCCATGGCCTGAGCAATCAGCACCGCCCCTACGGGCGCATTGCTCTCTGTCACTTCTTTATTAGCAGTCACGATAAAACTTACGTCCCTGTCCCCAGGAACCCCCCCCCGTCCATGAATTCAAAAAACGAATGATTTGCCGGTGCAACGTCTCCCTTACGTTTTGCTGGGCACGTCGAGCGGAAGTAACTCCCTAAATGCGGAGTCGCCTTCGCCCACGTCCACCAGGCACCAGCGTTTATGACGGTCGATCTTCTTTACACGGGCCTCTTGCCCCACCAAGGGACCCTGCTCTATGTGCAACACGCCGTCTTCTATGCGCGCAACGCTGTTGCGCACCACGCCGTCGTCGTCCAGCACGCTGCGATACCAGTCCTGCGCATCGTCCGGCATGGGCATGTACGCCCGCTCCCTACTGCCGGCGATACGGCAGCCAAAGCTCAACTGGGCCAGGGCCCTATCGAGCGCAGCGGCATCGCGCGTGGCGACGAAGAAGTATTCCTTGTACATGGGTTTGGTTTGGAGCGACCAGGCGCCGTCCCGCTTAAACCAGAACTCCTTTTGCATCACAAAAGCGTCCTGCATAAGGTTGTGCGGGATAATGCGGCGGACCTTTTCGCAGGTCTCGCGCTCTTTTCCATTGGGGGTGTGGACCAGATACCAGCGGACGCGGCCATGTTGGCTGTTGGTGGTGGCGCCGTTAAATGCACCCGGCAGCTGCTCTTGACGCCGTGCCGTCTGCTCCATGTTCTCGCCCCCTCTTTTGGCTTTGCGATGCACGCAAATGCAGGGGCGTTTAGAACAGGCTTCTCGCTCGCAGCTAGGCGCAGTCGCAAAAGTACAGGTTTTTGTAGAGGGCTATGGAGATGTATCTACCGACAGGACATTTTGCGTAATCTGGGCAATCGTTGATTAATTGCTCGTATAATTGCCTATGTCGAAAGATACAAAAACCTGTACCTTTTTGTGCAACAAAAAAAGCCGCTCAACCAGCGGCTTTTCTTATTTCGGCATGAAAAAGGCGGCCGCCCTTTGTGGACGGTCGCCTATGTTAATTGTTGTGAAGTTTGCCTTAGGCGCGAGTCTTGATCTCCTCGGTCACCTTGGCAACAAACTCGTCAACGCTCATCTGAACGGTCTCGTTGGAGCGATCGCGGACGGAAATGTTGCCGGCCTCGACCTCCTTCTCGCCCAGGATGAGCATATAGGGCACGCGGTCGATGCTGCGGGCCTCGCGGATCTTGTAGCCAATCTTCTCGTCGCGGTCGTCGCAGACCACACGGATGCCGGCCTCCTCCAGCTTGGCGCACACCTCGTGGGCGTAGTCACGGCTCTTCTCAGAGACAGGAAGTGCCTTGACCTGCACGGGAGCCAGCCAAGTGGGGAACTTGCCCGCAAAGTGCTCAATCAGAATACCAATAAAGCGCTCGATGGAGCCAAAGCACACGCGGTGCAGCATGATGGGGCGCTTCTTGGTGCCGTCGGCGTCCACGTACTCAAGATCAAAGTTGAGCGGCATCTGGAAGTCGAGCTGAACAGTACCGCACTGCCAGGTACGTCCGAGCGAGTCCTCCAGGTGGAAGTCGATCTTGGGGCCGTAGAAGGCGCCGTCGCCCTCGTTGACCTCGTAGTCCATGCCCAGCTTCTCCAGAGCGGTGCGCAGGCCCTCCTCAGCGCGAGCCCAGTCCTCGTCCGAACCCATGGAGTCCTCGGGGCGGGTGGAAAGCTCAACGTGATACTTAAAGCCAAACTTTTGGTACACGGAGTCGATAAGGTTGACCACGCCCACGATCTCGTCGGTCAGCTGGTCGGGACGCACAAACAGGTGGGCGTCGTCCTGGCTAAAGCAGCGTACGCGGAACAGGCCGTGCAGGGCACCGCGCAGCTCGTGGCGATGCACCAGGCCAATCTCGCCGGCGCGGATGGGCAGCTCGCGATAGGAGTGCGGCTTGGAGGCGTACACCAGCACACCGCCCGGGCAGTTCATGGGCTTAATGCAGTACTCTTCGTCGTCGATGACGGTGGAGTACATGTTGTCCTTGTAGTGGTCCCAGTGGCCCGAGGTCTTCCATAGCTGCTTGTTCATGATGAGCGGCGTGGAGATCTCCACGTAGCCGGCCTTGTGGTGGATCTCGCGCCAGTAGTCCAGCAGCGTGTTCTTAAGGATCATGCCGTTGGGCAGGAAGAACGGGAAGCCAGGGGCCTCGTCGCGCATCATAAAGAGGTCCATCTCGCGGCCGATCTTGCGGTGGTCGCGCTTCTTGGCCTCCTCCAGCATGTGCATGTGCTCGTCGAGCTCTTCCTTGGTGGCAAAGGCGACGCCGTTGATGCGGGTGAGCATCTTGTTGTCCTTGTCGCCCTTCCAGTAGGCGCCCGAGACGCCGGTGAGCTTAAAGGCCTTAAGGGCCTTGGTGTAGCAGATGTGGGGGCCGACGCACATGTCGATGTAGTCGCCCTGCTGGTAGAAGGTGATGCGGGCGTCGTCGTCCAGGTCGCCGATGTGCTCGACCTTGTACTTCTCGCCGCGCTCCTCCATAAGGGCGATGGCCTCGGCGCGGGGCTTCTCGTACACGGAAAACTTGAGATTCTCCTTGACGATCTTTTTCATCTCGGCCTCGA
Source organism: Collinsella sp. AF05-9 (assembly GCF_003465595.1). NCBI lineage: Bacteria > Bacillati > Actinomycetota > Coriobacteriia > Coriobacteriales > Coriobacteriaceae > Collinsella > Collinsella sp. AF05-9. Next base: position 6,434 of record NZ_QSBB01000029.1, on the reverse strand, counting down.
TCGCGGGGAAGTCGTCCTCGCTGATCTTGACGCCCTCGGGCAGGTCGACGTCGTAGTAGAAGCCGTTGTCGGTCGCGGGGCCGTAGGCAAAGTCGGCCTCGGGGTACAGGCGCTTGATGGCCTGCGCCATGATGTGCGCGGCGGAGTGGCGGATGACGTGCGTGACCTCGTCCTGCGGGAGCTCGGCCACCGAACCGTCATTGTAGAGTGCCTTCATGGGTATGTTTTCTCCTCTCGGATGCCTGATGCAAGTGCGTGCGATGCGCTCGGCGTTTTTGACTTGCATCATTATAGGCAGGTTGCCTTGGTATACAAGCGCCCGCCGCACCTTAATGGCACGGCGGGCGATTTTCTACGCATGCTTCATCGTGTGGGCGCGGGGTGTGGGGCGCGCGTGGCTTGCGGCGTGCCCGTGGCTTGCGGCCGGCCCGGCGATGGATGCGTTACTGGATGCGAGTTCGGCAGTAGGGGCAGACCTTCCAGTGCGCATCGAGCGGGCGATGGCAGCTGGGGCAGACGTTGCGAACCTGGGTATCGCACACCGGGCAGACGACGAAGTCCTTCTCGATGGGCGCGCCGCACTGCGGGCAGGTGCCGTACTGGGCAAGCTGGCGCTCGCGCAGGGCCATGTCCAGCTCCTGCTCCTCGCGGTCGGACGCATAGGAGTGCGGGCGCAGGACCAGGTAGGCGATGAGACCCACAAACGGGATGAGGGCGATGATGCCCCATGCCACGTAGGCGCTGGCGCCGCGGCGGCGAGCGTCGATGAACACATAGACGACCGACAGCACATACAGGGCGATGATAAAGCCAACGAAGGCATAGATGACGCCCATGAGCTGCGGCGACATGAGCTCGGAGATGTACTTGGACATTACGGGTACCTTTCGGAATATTTATAATCCGGTCAAGTTTACCACGGGGTTTGTTTATATGGGACTACGGCTGGGTACGGGGCCGGCGCGGACACAAACATCTCAATCTGTAACAGATGGAGGCGGAATCCGGGTCTAGATGTTACAAATTGAGACACAGGGGCCCCTCCCCGATTTCAATCTCAATCTGTAACATCTTGGGCCCAAAAACCCCTCTTACTGTTACAGATCGAGACATTCAAAATCCGCCGGAAGGTTTGTCTTGATCTGTAACATCTAGAACCCAAATCCTTGTCTAACTGTTACAGGTCGAGACGAACGGTTGCCGTAGCTGTCGGCAGACGAGGCCAACATCCGTGCCGGGTCTCCCCTCGCCTGCCGTTGGCGGGTGTTGCAGGGCTGTTCGCCGCATTGCCGCCGCACTGGGAACGCGCAGACCTTAGGATAGTCCTATTGACAGCCTGTCAACTTGTCTTGGAGGCACCGTGGCAGAAACGTTTGATATCGCAATTGTTGGCGCAGGCATCACCGGGTGCGCCATTGCGCGGCAGCTCGCGCGCTATGACCTGTCCATTTGCGTGGTCGAGGCGGCTAACGATATCGCACTGGGCGCATCGAAGGCCAACGGCGGTCTGGTGCACGCCGGCTACGATCCGGCCCCTGGCACCGTAAAGGCGCAGGTCAACGCCCGTGGTTGCGAGTTGTACGGTGCGTGGGCGCAGGAGCTGGGCTTTCTGTTCTGCCGCACCGGGTCGATGGTGTTGGGCTTTAACGACGAGGACCGCGCGCATCTGGAGCAGCTGCGGCGCAACGGCCTTGTCAACGGCGTGCCCGAGCTGTCGATCGTCGGACCCGACCGCATCCACGAATTAGAGCCGCGCGCCAGTGCCGATGCAACGTGCGCGTTGTGGTGCCCCTCGACTGGATTTGTCGACCCGTTTGAGGTTGCCATCGCCGCGCTGGAGAACGCGGTTGCCAACGGCGTGACGTTTATGCGATCCGCGGCGGTAGAAGCGATTGAAGTCGCGGGCTCGGGCGTCGACGCGCGCTTTACGCTGGCGACCCCCGCTGGCAACGTGCGCTGCCGTTACCTGATCAACGCCGCGGGCAACGGCGCCGCCGACATCTCGCATATGGCGGGCGCCGAGGAGTTCCAGATGGTCTGGCGCCAGGGCAACATCGTGGTACTGGACAAGGAGCCGCGTACGCTCATGCCGCTCTATCCCGTGCCCACGCCGGTGTCCAAGGGCGTTATCGTCACGGGCACGGTCCACGGCAACACCGTGATCACCGCGACGGCTGCCGTGCGCGAGCCGGGCGACACGCAAACGTATGCAAGCGATGTCAACGCGCTGCTGGACGGCGCGCGCAAGCTGGTGCCCGATCTGGACACGCGCCGCGTGGTGCGCGCATTTGCCGGCGGGCGTCCGGTCATCAAGGGAACAAACGACTTCTTTATTGGGCAGTCCGCCGTGGTGCCAGGCCTGTTCCAGGCGGCGGGCATTCAGTCGCCAGGCGTGGCGAGCGCGCCGGCCATTGCCGAGCGCATGGAGCACGTGATGCGCGAGGCGGGCGTTGCTTTGCGCGAACGGGCCGATTGGAATCCGATTCGACACGCGCCGGACGACTTCGACCGTACGCCGCTTGCACGCAAGGAGGAGCTCATTGAGTCCGACCCTGCATGGGGGCAGATCGTCTGCCGCTGCGAGACGGTGCCCGAGGCCGAGATCGTGGCCGCGATCCGACGCCGCCCGGGCGCGGTTTCGGTCGAGGGCGTCAAACGCCGCTGCCGCGCGGGCATGGGCCGCTGCCAGAGCGGCTTTTGCCAGAGCCGCGTGGTGGCGATTCTGGCCCGCGAGCTGGGGTGTGACCCCAACGAAGTGCTGCTGGAGAATGCCGGATCTTGGCTGGTCGAGGGACCGTTGAAGGGGGTGCGCTAGGATGGCGACGTTTGATATGCACAACGAACGCTTGGAGGCAGGAGCTACGGAGGCGGTGCAGACGCAAGCGTTCGACGTTGTCGTTATCGGCGGCGGACCTGCCGGCATGGCGGCCGCACTTGCCGCGCATAAGGCCGGCGCGCGCGTAGCCATCGTGGAGCGTGAGCAACACTTGGGCGGCATCCTGCGCCAGTGCATTCACCCCGGCTTTGGGCTGTCGCACTTTAAGCAGGAGCTCACCGGCCCCGAGTACGCGCAGCGCTTTATCGATCAGGTGCGAGCGACCAACATTGCGCTGTTCTTGGACAGCATGGTGCTTGGGATTGATTCGGGCGATTCCACGGAAGACGCCACACTCCACACCGTCACGCTCATGAATCCCTCCGGTATGCTGCAGCTCACCGGGCGTGCGGTCGTCCTTGCCATGGGTTGCCGCGAGCGCACCCGCAGCGAGATCAAGATTCCCGGCAGCCGACCTGCCGGCGTGTTTACGGCCGGTCTGGCGCAGCGATACATCAATATCGAGAACCTCAAACCCGGCTCGCGCGCCGTCATTTTGGGCTCGGGCGACATTGGGCTCATCATGGCGCGCCGCTGCACGCTCGAGGGGATTTCGGTCGAGGGCGTGTACGAGCTCATGCCCTACGCCAACGGCCTGCGCCGCAACGTCAAGAACTGCCTGGACGATTTTGGCATTCCGCTGCACCTGTCCACCACCGTGACGCGCGTGATCGGTCGCGACCGCGTGGAGGCGGTCGAAGTGAGCAAGGTCGACGAGCACCTGGCGCCCATTCCGGGGACCGAGCGCGTTGTTCCGTGCGATACGCTGCTGCTTTCGGTGGGCCTGATTCCCGAGAACGAGCTTTCGGTTGCCGCGGGCGTGGAGCTGGACTCACGCACGCGCGGCGCCGTGGTGGACCAGAGTCTGCAGACGGGCGTGTCGGGCATCTTTGCCTGCGGCAACGTGCTGCACGTGCACGACCTGGCAGACAATGTGACGACCGAGTCCGAGCGTGCCGGTGCGGCTGCGGCGGCATACGCGTTGGGTGTCGGCGATAGCATGGGCGCCAGCTGCGAGCTCACGATCTCCCCAGCCGGCATCGCAGGCTACGCACTGCCGGGCCGCATCACGACCGTCGGGCTCACTAAGCTCAACTTCCGTGTACGCCGCCCGGTCGATGCTGCCCGCGTGCGCATTCTCGCAAACGGCGAGGAACTGCTTGCAGGCAAGGTCCGCCCGTTTAAACCGAGCGTCATGGAAAGCTTCCCGCTGCCGGCAAAGGTGATTCAGCGCGCACTCGACCTGGGTGTTAGCGAGATTGTCCTGTCCGTCGACCCCGTTGAGGAAGCGTAAAGCCATGAGCGCAAATGTGATCGAGACGCTACAGTTCAACTGTACCACCTGCCCATCCGAGTGCCTCCTAACCGTGGAAGTCGAGCGCAGCGCAGACGGCACCGTGGTAGAGGTGCGCTCCGTAACTGGCAACAGCTGCCCGCGCGGCGACAAGTTCGCACGCCAGGAACTCACCTGCCCCATGCGCGTGCTCACCACCACCGCGGCCGTATCCGGCGGCGACGAGGCGCTGCTGCCCGTGCGTACGGCCGAAGCCATCCCGCTCGAACTCCATGCCCAAGCCATGAACCTCATCCGCGGCCTAGTGGTCAAAGCTCCCATCCGCATGGGCGACACCGCCCTCCCCAACCTCCTCAACATGGGCATCAACCTTATCGCCAGCATGGACATCGACCCAGCCTAAGCAGCTAATTTAGGACGAGCCTCTTTTAGCTACCCCGCCATCCACCCCGCCCCTCCTCAATTGCGGTGAAATAGTTCCTGATTTCCGCCAAAACCCCGGCATCCAGGAACTATTCCACCGCAACTTGCCTTGGGATCGATATTTAGATTGTGCCTACTTTAGTGCCATTTCAAAACTATGCCGGATTACGGGGCTGATTCGGAGACCCCCATCCATACCGGCATTTTTCGATTTTTGATAAGCCGTCTACCTGCGGTTTTAATTTCGCAATTTTTCCAATGGTCAAGTAATACAGGTCCAGCCCTGTAATCCGCCATAGTTTTGAAACCAGCCCATTTGGGACGGGCCTCTTTTGACAACTTATACTGCTTGATAGGCTGGTCATGCCAAGGAGTGTCCCGAAGTGCCGGCATAAAAGGGACGTCCCTATGTGCCGGGCTTGAGATACCATGGTGGCAACCTAACGAAAGGACGATGTATGGCACATGTCGATGACCAGCGTGTGGCGCGCGCGCTCGATGCGCTCGAGGCTCAGCGCCCCGGCGCGCAGCTGCTCGTGAACGACCCGTGGTCGATCTACTATCTGACCGGCTTTTATGCCGATATGTTCGAGCGTTTTTGTGGCGTGCTGCTCACGCGCGGTGCCGAGCCGGTGATCCTAGTCAACGCCCTGCATCAGCTGCCCGAGTACGACAATGCCCGCGTGGCCTACCACACCGACACCGACGTCGTGACCGACGCCATCGCTCGCGAGGTCAATCCATCCAAGCCCCTCGGCATCGATACCGTAATGCGCTCCGGCTTTTTGCTGCCCCTTATGAATCGTCACGCCGCGAGCGAGTTCTTCCTGGGCGACTTTGCCGTCACCGCAGCACGCGCCCACAAGGATGCCGCCGAGCAGGAGCTCATGCGCGTGTCCTCGGCCGCCAACGACGCCGTGATGGCCGATGCCATCAAACTCGTCCACGAGGGCGTGACGGAACGCGAGATTGCCGACCAGATGCTGAATCTATATCGCAAGCACGACTGCGAGGGCTTTAGCTTTCCGCCCATCGTGAGCTTTGGCGCCAACGCCGGAGACCCGCATCACGAGCCCGACGACACCGTACTCAAGCGCGGCGACGTGGTGCTGTTCGACATTGGCGGACGTCGCCGCAACTACTGCTCGGACATGACGCGTACGTTCTTTTGGGGCGAGCCGGACGAGGAGACGGCACGCATCTACGACATCGTGCGCCGCGCCAACGAGGCCGCCGAAGCGCTCATCGCGCCGGGCGTGCGCATGTGCGACCTGGACCGTGCCGCGCGCGACGTGATTGAGGACGCTGGCTACGGCAAGTACTTCACGCATCGCCTGGGCCACTCGATCGGCCTGCAGGACCACGAGCCGGGCGACGTTTCGCTCGTCAACGAGCAGGTCGTAGAGCCGGGCATGACGTTCTCCATCGAGCCGGGCATCTACCTCCCCGGCCGCACCGGCGTCCGCATCGAAGACTTGGCCCTAGTTACCGAGTCCGGCGTCGAGATTCTCAACGCCTACCCCCACGATCCGGTCCGCCTAGACTAGCCAATGTGCCAAAGGGACAGTCCCTTTGGCACATCCCGTTAACGCAGTGCCACGAAAACGGGCCATCTACTACGTTTAACCCGCATGGGTCGACCATGCGGGTCTTTTTTTAAAAATGGCAAGCCCTTTACCTGCGGTTTTGATTTCGCAATTCTCGGTATGGTCGAGGGTTACCGGTCAAACGTAGTAGATAGGCCCATTTCGTGGCAAGCGAGTCAACTCGGGGCACAGGGCAGCCAAAAAGCCCCATTACAGTTTGAGTCGTCCGAAAGGGCGGCTCTTTTCCGTTGCACGG
>NZ_QSBB01000028.1:0-25236 GCF_003465595.1 Collinsella sp. AF05-9 | reverse complement strand
TTTCCCGGTTCGACGAACAGCCGATCGTGTCAAATGTGGTCTAACAGAGCCTTATTTTTTATCCTCCTTGCGGCTGGCCCCTTGGTAATGGCGGATAGCGATTGGGGGTCCGGTGTTTCGCGGGCTGTCGCCTTTTCCCTCTTAAGCTACGCATTGGGTCTCGGACTGCTTCTGTCGCTACGCTACGCGGGTGGAAAACCGAATCGTGGCGCTGCGCTGGATAGAGCAGGTGAAGCGATTGGGCTCGGAAGCCCGTGCGTGTGGGTGATACTGTCTGCTGTGGAATGGTCTTTTGTCTATATCGCGGCATGGAGGTGCGTACGCGATCCGTTGATGGCTGTGCCGGTCCTGTTTTGCGGCGTGGCGTCTATGGCTTCGCTTGCCGTTGAGCTGCGTCCGTTTAAGGTGCGTGCTCGTACCCGGGCTATCGTGTCGTTGGTGTCAATGGGCATGGTTGCCTTAATCTATGCGGTCGCTAGGGGGCGAATCCACGGGCTTGCGGTGCTGACGGGGATGTTGCTCACGTATAAGGTGCTGCGAAGCTGTCCTCGGTGCAGAATGCTTGGAATATGGATGCTTTGCTTCGGGGCGATGGCTCCTGTTTGGGTTGCCTTGCTCAATATGGTGCAGGATCTGACGGTTTTCGAGCCGTTGTTCCTCGCGTCGTTGCTGGGGCAAAGTTCGGCTGTCAATGTCGTCGTGGCAACGGTGATCGTCTGCTGGTCTGCGCCCATGTTCGTCACGCACATCGCGCTCACCCGCTCGGTTGAGAACGAGAAGGCCGTCTTGGAGTACCGCGCGAACGGGTCCACCGAAACGGCTCGCGTGCGTCAGCTTGCCCTGCTTGCGTCGCGCTCCCTTTCTGATGTTCAGTCGCAAATTTTGCTGATGACGGCAGAAGGCGCAACGACAAAGACCATTGCGGAGGATGTCGGTTACGCTGCATCTACGGTGCAAGCGCTGCGGTCTGCATCTTACCGCCAGTTGAAGATCAAGAATAAGGCGGAGCTAATTTTATTGTTATCGCAGGTAAATAACGTGTAAACGCCTGAGCAATCAACTCAATAGCGGGTGTTTACAGACATCTTTCTCTATTCATGCGAAGGTTGCCGTGCGTCGACGCATTGTTAACCGCTTTTGATTGGAGAAGGCCATGATTAAGCCAAGGAGCGCTATTGCTCGAATCGGAGTCGGCTTGGTGATTGCAGCTGGTCTGTCCCTAGGGGTTCCCGCTGCATCGTTTGCACAAGAGGAGTTTGACACCTCTCAGGTTTCCAGCATTACTCAAAACGCCGATACGGGAATTACGACCTGTACGAACAATGCCGATAAGGCATTTAGTTTTCAATGTGCCGGGACGAGTGCAACTGGCTACCGTCAAAAGGATGATTCCTCATCGCTCTATCTGGATATCCAGGGCCATACGGGAAATCCGCTTCGGTTATATACAGACGGTGCGTATAACACAAGCGGTAGCGGCAGCATGAATTGTACTCAGGGAACGTATCGTTCGAATCACAAGGGACAGTGGGAAATGTATAACCTCGTCCGTGAGAACGGGCGATCTGCGGCGCGACTGACTGCATGGGCGGAGTCTGGCTACGGCACTGTTATTGGCGTATGGAGCCCCGACTGCGTCGGGCATTTCCACAAGCTTCCCGCATAGTTGTTTGAAATGGCTCCCTTCCGGCTTTCTGGGTCGGAAGGGGGAGGAGGACGTATGAACCAAAAGCTCGCAAGATACGAACTGTCGAAAACGATTAGACGTCCAGCTTTTATCCTTGCTCTCTTGATTGCGGTCGCAGTTGCAATAGCTGCCGCGCTGGAGCCGTGGGCAAATTTGGAAAAAGAGCGCCACAACCTTCTTTCTTTTGGTTACGGCGTTGGCGTGCAAGCCGAAAATTATCTCGGTCAAACACGTGAAAGCAGCTTCGGTAACTGGATTGTTGTGAGCGCGAACGCGCCACTGTCTGCGTCGGTGTTTTTCTATGCACTGCCCCTGCTTGCAATGTTGGCTGGATCTTGGTCGTGTCTCTTTGAGCGTTTGAGTGGTTATGACATGCAGATATGCACGCGCGTTTCCAGAAAGGCGTACGTGAACGTAAAGATGCTGTCTGCTTTCCTCTCCGCGTTTACAGTGACTGCCATTCCTCTGCTCGTCAATTTCCTGATCGTCTCGATGCTTTTTCCTGCGTATCTTCCTCGGGTCGATGAGTCGACTTACGTAGGACTTTACCTGCATAGCTACTTCTCCGGTCTATTTTATTCGCATCCTTTGTCATATGTGCTCGCATACACGCTGTTCGATGCTGTCACGCTCGGGACTTTATCCATGGCTGTAACTGGCTTCTCAATTTTGTTTCGTAGCAGAATCAAAGCGATAATTGTCCCGTATCTGCTAATGGTTGCGTGGCATTTTGCAAATGGCTGGATCTTCGGCGTAATGGCTTGTGTGGGGTTTAACTGCAATATCCTCAACAGCATCAGGTCGGAATCGCTGAATAACTGGCCAGACATTCGAGCCGGTTTTGCGGAAATCATATTATTGACCCTTGCTTCGTTGGCTTTTTCTGGGGCGTGGAAAAGACGCGAGGTGGTCTGATGCTGTTTAGGCTGGTCGCCGCGGACCTGAGGACCGTTTTGAAGAAGAACATCATCACTTTTATTGCAATTGCGGCAGTGACCGTTGCGAACTTGGTGTACGCCTACGGATTGTCTTCTGTGTATGGGGTTAGAACGGATACCTTGGGGTTTGCGGATAATCTTGCGCTCGTGTTTGCCGGATCTGCTCCGTTTGAGCCTAGGCCCGGGGTCATGTTTGTGCCTCCGCTAGGATGGCTATTTCTCATTCTGCTTATTCTCTATACAACACTCGACTATCCGACCGAATCGTTGCACGGGTTTGGTTTGCAAGCGCTTGTTCGATGTCGGGCAAGAACCCTTTGGTGGGTCTCGCGTTTTATCTTGGTGGCGGCGGTAACGGCATTTTCGCTGCTCGTGGTGGTTTGCTCTGTTGTGATTTGGAGCTTGGTGGTGAGCTCCTCGTTCAGCGCGGTCGTCCATGGCGAGTCGCTTCAGCTGGCTAATTTGGCGCCGTGGTTTCTCAAAGCTGCCGAGGCAGATGCGCTGCCGTTTTTCGTAGGACTCTTTCTTGCTTTCGAGGCGCTTGCGTTTGCGCAGGCAGCGGTCGGGTTTGTGCTTGGGTCGTCGGTCTCGTTTGTGGTTTTAATGAGCTCCCTGATCTGCTCGGCATATGCACGGCATTGGGCGCTATTGGGTAACGCCTTGATGCTGTTGCGCTGGGGCGGAATTGTCAAAGAGGGAATCGCGACGGGCTCGAGCGTCTTGTTTTCAATTGTGATTATGTCGTTATGCCTATCGTTGGGTGGACTGTGGTTTCGAAGGGCCGACCTTATAGAAAAGGGGGACAAGATATGAGCGTGATCGTTAGGGACGTATCGAAGCGCATGGGCAAAAACGATGTTCTGCGCAACGTGTCCATCGAGGTTGACCCTGGGACTGTGGTTGGGCTTCAGGGGATAAACGGTTCGGGTAAGACCATGCTTATGCGAGCGGTCTGCGGATTGATCAAGCCTACCGAAGGCGAAATCTCTATCGATGGCCAAAGGCTTGGGGCGGACATCTCGTTCCCGCCGAGTCTGGGGATGTTGATCGAGGCGCCTTCCTTTTTGGGATATCTGTCTGGCTACGACAATCTGGAGCTCATCGCTCAGATCAAGGGCGTTGCAACTCCCGAGGACATTCGATCTGCCCTGCGGCTCGTGGGGCTCGATGCAGACGAAAAAAAGAAGTTCCGAGCATATTCGCTTGGGATGAAGCAACGTCTGGGGATAGCTGCGGCAATTATGGAAAAGCCGAAGCTACTTGTTCTCGATGAGCCAACAAATGCCCTCGACGAAGCGGGCGTTGGAATGCTCAAGCGCGTTGTGGCGATGGCGGCCTCAACGGGTCGCGAGGTTATTCTTTCCAGCCATGACGGAGAGGTGCTCGAGGAGCTGGCCGATCGGGTTTACTGCATGCGCGACGGTGCCGTTGTGAAAGTTCGGGAAAGGTCGTGAGCGCGATGAAGAAGACCCTGTGGACAAGAAGGGCGGTGCTTGCTCTTTTCGGCTGTGCTGCTACCGGCCTTGCGGGCATGAGGGTGAGCGTCGTTAACGGGAGCCGGACGGTCATTCCTGAGAAATATTATGCGGAGGGCGAATGGCTCTCGATGGATGGGGCGTTTCTGGGGTCGAAGGATGTGGCGACTGACGGGTATTCGTTTTGCATAGACGGGGCAGAGCTGCTCACGCCGCGCGAGTATCTCAAGCGTGCGCATGATGATTATTCAAAATATGGCATCGTGGATACGAAAACGAAATTGAAGGACGCCGACATCACGTGTGTTATCGCCGTAAAGATGCGTGTCAGGAATAAGGACAATGTCGAAGGCGGAATCAAAACGTATGTTTGGCATTTGGTGCCGGAGTCTGCGCCAAACTATGACTTTGTGGTCAATACCGATCTGATAACGCAGGCAATGCCGGCTCTGGGCGGTTCTGCTGCGTTTGCTGTACAGGTTGGGGCGGAGAACGAGTTGCTTCTCCCATTCATGATGCAAAACACCAACGACTATTTCGAAGGTTACGAGACCGTCCGTTTTGAGAAGGCTTTTCCTGGGACTTATACGATGAAGATGACCGATCTGCCAGAGAGAAGGCTCTTAAGGTTTGAAGTGAAGTAGCTCGAGAGTTAGGCAAAATGGGTCCATCGGCGGTACCCGCGCCCGATTTCAGGCGCTCCGACTCGGAATCGGGCGCGGGACGAGGCACCTTCGGTGTCGGCCGGATTACCGCTTCTTCTTGTTCTTCTTCTGCTTGCGCTGCTTGCCCTTGTTGTCCTGGGGCTTGTCGGCCTGTTTTGCTTCGGCAGTGGCCTTTTCTGCCTTCATCTTCTTGCGTTTGGTCTCGATGCGGAGTTTTTTGTTGATGCGCGCCTTAAGGAAGGCGCCAAACTGCTCGGCATCGCCGCGAACAAAGGTGTCCTTGGGGATCGTCACGCCTTGGTCGGCGAACATGGCCACAAAGATGCGCTCGCCGTCGAGCACGTGGTCGAGTTTCTCAAACGGGAAGAACTGCGACTTGCCGCTCTTGCCCCAGACCATCAGGCCGTCCTCGTTGGCGGCGACGCGGCGATAGCGGCCGCCCATGGACTCGTCGGCCTCGACGGCATCGATAAAGTCGCGGGCGAGCGTGTGGTGCAGGTTTTTGCTCCACCAGGCCAAAAAAGCGCCGAACACGATCAGGACGACGCCGAACTTGATCCAGTTGCCACCGGCTACCAGCATGCCAATACCCAGCAGGGCGGCAATGGCGGCGGCGACATACAGGGAGCCGCGGCGTCTGGGCGAGGCGACCAGGCGGGCGAAGTCGGTGACCAGATCGTTTTCGTACTGATACTCGTTGAGGTACAGGATGCCGTCATCGGCTGCTGCCTGCGCCTCGAGCGCGACCTCGACCTGGTCGGCTGCTTCGGAGGGAACGAGGTTGCTCTCTGCGTCTGCCATGCTCTTTGGACTCCTATCGCGGCGGGCTCGCCGTACGGGTTATTATGAATGCAGTATGCCGTGCGACCGCATGGCCGTCGCGGCAACAAGACTTAGTATACCCGGGGGAGCACCCATGGAATCGTTGTACCGAAAGTATCGCCCGCTCACCTTCGACTCCGTGGTGGGCCAGCAGCATATCGTCTCGACGCTCGAGCACGCCATCACCGAGGGGCGCCTGTCCCACGCCTACCTGTTCTGCGGTCCGCGCGGCACGGGCAAGACCACCATGGCGCGTATTCTTGCCAAGGCGCTGCTCTGCCGCAATGCCGAGGCGGCGCGCGCCGAGGGTGCGAGCGGCTGCATGCCCGACGGCACCTGTGAGGAATGCGAGCTCATCGCCGAGGGCAACCACCCCGATGTCTACGAGCTCGATGCCGCAAGCCGTACCGGCGTGGACAACGTGCGCGAGGAGATCATCAACTCCGTCAACTTTGCCCCGGTGCGCGGCAAGTACAAGATCTATATCATCGACGAGGTCCACATGCTCACGACGGCGGCGTTCAACGCGCTGCTCAAGACGCTTGAGGAGCCGCCGGCACACGTGATCTTTGTGCTGTGCACCACCGACCCGCAAAAGATTCTGGAGACCATCCTCTCGCGCTGCCAGCGTTTCGATTTCCATCGCATCGGCAACGAGGATATTGAGCATCGCCTGGCATACGTATGCGAGCAGGAGGGCTTCGATTACGACGACGAGGCGCTCGCCATCGTGGCGCGCCATGCCAAGGGCGGCATGCGCGACGCGCTCTCCACGCTGGAGCAGCTGAGCGTTTTTGGCAACGGTTCTGTGCATGCGGACGATGCCCGCTCGCTTTTAGGCGAGGTTTCGGACCAGATTCTGGGCGAGTTTTCCCGCGCTATTGCCGATCGCGATGTTGCCGAGCTCTATGGACTGATCCGTGCGCAGGTCGAGGAAGGAAACGACCTGCTGGAGCTGACGCGCGACCTGGTAGCGCATGTGCGTGACGTGTACGTTGCCTGCGTTGCCGGTGCCCGTGCCGAGCTGTTTGAGGGCGGCTCCGAGCAGGCCGAGGCGCTTGCTGCCGAGGCCGCTGCCTTTGGCGAGCATCCTGCCGACCGCCTGGCCCGCGTGCTGACGGTGCTCGACGATGCCGCACTGGAGATGAGGGGCGCGAGCGACGTGCGCCTGGTGCTCGAGATCGCCTGTACGCGTCTGGCACGTCCCGAGGCTGATTTAACGATTGAGGCATTGGCCGAGCGCGTGGCGCGTCTGGAGGCCATGGTTGCCAACGGCGCCGTGCCGGCGAGCGTGGCTGCTGCTCAGGCCACCGCGCCTGCAGCATCCGTACCCGCTGCTGCCCAGCAGCCGACGCTGATCTCGGGTGCCCGAGCCGCTACTCCGGCGGCATCTGCTACTACCGCTGATACGTCCGCGCGCCAGGGCGGTATGCCTTGGGACCGTGGTGCTGCCGCTCCGGCGGCTCAGCCTGCGCCCCGTTCTGCGTCCGTGTCGGCTTCCAAGCCTGCAGCGTCTGCACCTCAGTCTGCGCCGGCTCCGACGCCTCAGCCCGTTGCAGCCCCCGCGCCTGCCACCGCTCCGGCACCTAAGCCCCAGCCCAACACCGCCGCCCAGGTTGCTGCCGCTGGTGCCGCCGAGACCCCCGCGGTCGAGGATGCCGGTGAGCTCCAGCGCAAATGGGCCGAGGTCGTCGAACGCGTCAAGGCTCGTCAGGCTTCCTACGCAGGGCTTTTGCTCAATGCCCGCGCCACAGCAGACGACGGCTCCAAGCTCACGGTCTCGTTCCCCGCGGGCTCGACCTTTGCCATCAAGATGCTCGGACGCGCCGACACGCAGTCGGTGGTCCTGCCGACAGTCAGTGCGGTCTTCGGTCGTCGCACCGTCGACTACGTCCTGGATGGAGGTGGCACGCCGGCTCCTCAACATGAGGAGCATTCTCCATCTGCACGGGCTGCGGCATCTGCGGACCCGCAACCCGTGTCCTCGGCGGCCCCTGCATCCTCGAACGTCAGCGCGACGCAGCCAAAAGCGGCACCGGTAGCGGCACCGACCCCGTCGGCGCCTGAACCCGCTGCGCCCAAACAGGCTGCTCCGGTCCCCGCGCCCAAGCCCGCCGCCGCGCCTGCGCCCAAGTCATCCGACCTGGGCAAAGCCCCCTGGCTGCGCTCCGACAACCCCGCTGGCGCTCCCGCCACGGGCAAGCTCCCGACCGAGCCCGCGCCCCGAGCGCCCGAGCGCGCGTCCGCTCCCAAGGCTCAGCCGTCTGCGCAGTCTGCACCGTGGGAATCCGAGCAGGTGCCCTACGATGACGCCATGGTCGGCGGCTTTGCAGGCGATGCGAGCGGGGACGATCTGCCTCCGTTCGACGTGCCGGGTGCGACGCCCGCGCCCAAGCCCGCTGCAACTGCCCCCAAAGAGGAGGACGCTCCTGCAGCTCCCTGGGAGTCCAACCCCAGCGCGGGCAGTCCCTTCGGCCATCAGGGCGCAGCCCCAAGCATCCCGCAGACCGAGGACGAGGCCAAAGCCCTCATCCGCAGCGTCTTCGGTCAGGCCACCATCTTCAAGCCGGTGGAGTAGCTGTACAGGCGGGTATACTGCTCAAGAAGAGACGTCTTTGAACGGAGCGAGCTTATGATGTGGGAATATGTCCGCCTTGAGGACGATACGCAAGTTTCGTATTCCGAAGTCCGTGAGGACAACACGGTGAAGGTTGTTGTGGAGCGCCCGCGCGATTGGGGTTTTGACACGGCGGAGTGCATCTTGCCGGCATTCAATTGGGTGTCACGCGAGGGCTTTAGCGAAGCGGACCTCAAAGAACTCGATGATTTCGTGCGCAACAATGCCCCGCTCATCCTGCGTTTTGCCTACGAAGGCGGACGAGTCTATGCCTAGTCTGTTTCGACTCGGGCCGTACATCATCTTCTTCTGGACGGGGGAGAACGGCGAACCTGTCCATGTTCACGTTGCGGTCAAGCGCCCCACTGCCGAGGCAACCAAGATATGGCTTACCCGCTCCGGCGGATGCAAGCTGGCCCATAACAAGGGCGATATTCCTGCTCGGGATTTACGCGATATCATGCAGTTTGTTTCATCTAACCATGCGCTGATTTGCAAACGCTGGAAAGAAACAACCGGTGGGCTGTCGTTTTACTGTTGAGAATCGTTTGCTGGGCTTAGGACCCCTAGCCCTTTAGGGGCTCTTTGTCCGGGCGCATCTGTATTTCGGACATGTGTAGTGTGGTGCCGCGTATATCGCATTCGAGCAGACAAGCGCGTGACGGTCGGCCTAGGATGCTGAGGTCGATACGATACGTCGCGCGGCTGTCCGTGTACTCGACTTGCTCGGCGTCGAGGGTTGCTCCGATTGTCAAGAAAGCGCCTGGCTCGGCATCAACAATCTTGGAGTCCTTTATCTTGACCTTGAACTCTTGGTAGAGGGACGGGCTGTTGTAGTAAATGGTTCGAGTTCCGTCGGTGCACTCATCGGTTGCTTCCCATTTGACGACGGGCTGGTCCGAGCTGGCTATCAGCAGCTCTGCTCCAAAGGCTATAGCATGGGTGATGATAACCAGCAATGCCCAGCCGACAAAGAGATAGAGAACCACATATGCAACGGGGTGTTTTGAGCGGATGTTTTGGAGCGCGTCTGGGGCATTCATGGGGCACCTCCAAATTGCTATCTGTGACAATCAAATTATACACCGTCGTCATGAGTGCCGCCTCGAGCAGCGGTTCGGCATTTTGTTATCTAGCTGGATGCAGAAAATGTCGGATTCCGGCTCTACAAGATTTAGCTTTCAATATTATGCAGATGCGAATTATTCAACTTCGCATAATCTTTGGGTGCGGTTTGCACTCCAGGACATGTATATCGACTGAGGTAGCGTGTCCGCCCCGCTTGCTTGCCCCGCGCCGTGGTACGATTTTTGAGTTTGAAAGTCCCGCCGTGCTCCGGCTGCCCTTGCAGCTCGGCGCGCGGCCGCACGTAAAGGAGCCATCATGGCCGGTATGAACATGCAGCAGATGATGAAGCAGGCCCGCAAGATGCAGGAGCAGCTTGCCGCCGCGCAGGAGAACCTCAAGTCCCAGACCGTCGACGCCTCTGCCGGCGGCGGTATGGTCAAGGTGACCGTTAACGGCGAGATGGAGCTCGTCAACCTCACCATCGACCCCGATGCCCTCGATCCCGAGGACGTCGATATGCTGCAGGACATGATCATGGCTGCCGTCAACGAGGCCGTCCGCGGCGTCAACGAGCTCGCCAACAAGCAGATGGGCGCCATCACCGGCGGCCTCAACATCCCGGGCATGCCGTTCTAAGACACGCATATATATGAGTGCGAATCACAGTCTGCAAAAACTGCTCGATGAGCTGGGCCGTCTGCCGGGCATTGGTCCCAAGTCGGCCCAGCGCATCGCCTATTACCTGCTCGAGGCCGATGCCGAGGAGGCCCACCGCCTGGCCGAGGCCATCCTGGAGGTTAAGCAGGAGGTCCACTTTTGCAGCCGTTGCTTTAACTACGCCACGGCCGACGAGTGCTCCATCTGCCAGGACCCGATGCGCGATACCACTCGCATTTGCGTGGTGGGCGAGCCGCGCGATGTCCAGGCGATTGAGCGCACGGGCAGCTATCACGGTCTCTACCACGTATTGGGCGGCGTGATCAGTCCCATGGACAAGATTGGCCCCGAGCAGCTGCACATTCGCGAGCTGCTGGCACGCTTGGGCCACGAGGATATCCATGAGGTCATCATCGCCACCAACCCCAACATCGAGGGCGAGACCACGGCGAGCTATCTGGCCCGTACCATCAAGCCGTTGGGCGTCGAGGTGTCGCGTCTGGCAAGCGGCCTTCCCGTGGGCGGCGACCTGGAGTATGCCGACGAGCTTACGCTTGGCCGCGCCATCGAGGCCCGTCGCGCGATTTAGGTGGCGAGCCTGCTCCTGCCGTATGTTTTCCTCGCGACGCACGGGGTAGCCATAATTTCCCCGTGCGACTGTAAGTTTGTTGTGCAACAAAGATGCTTTGTATCCGCTTATCGCATGGATGCTTCCACTCGCATCCTTAATTTGCCCATTCGTTGCGCAACCTTTTGGGTTCGCTGATACACTCAAATATGGATTCGAATGAATGCGCCGCTCCCGAGCGGCGTGTTTTTGTTGGAGGAGAACGCATGCGGCCCGGTGGCACTCAGACAAAGCGCGGCGCCGCGGTGCGCATGCGACGCCGACTGGGCTTGGCGCCGCGGGCGTACGCACTGCTGTCTTGCTCGCTGGTGCTGGTCATAGCTGGCGTTTCTGCCTATGGCATGACCGTGCCGTCCATGATGCAGGCACATGCCGCACGCGAACCGCGCGTGGGGCATGAGGTCAAAAGTGATCTGGGCACCACGACTGGATATGCTTGGGCAAGTGTGGTCGCGCATATTGTGTTTGGCACTGACGACGCGGACGGCACCGAGGCCCCGGACAACGAAGTCACGCTTGCCAATGGCAAAACCATCGTGCTCACCAACACCAAGATCATCGATCGGTTGTCCAACAATAGCGTGGCGGCAACGGTGAATAAGGTCGAGCGGCAGAAGGAGCAGGACGCCCAGCAGTCCGGAAAGCCCGGTAGCTCGGATACTTCTGGCTCCGGCTCGGATTCGTCGAGTTCGGGCGGCGGCTCTGGGTCGGGTTCCTCTGCCGGAGGGTCTGGAAACGGCGGCTCGACGGGCGGCAACGCTGACAACGATGCAAACTCCGGTGGCCTTTCCGCTGCTGAGGAAGAGAGCATTCACAGTTGGCTTGTGACCAAGTACAACATGCTCGACGGCTATGTTTCTCGTGCCAATGACGTGGTCTCGACCTATAACTCTACGGGAGATCCCAGGCCGTGCGACAGCCTGGTCGGGGAGATGTTTGTCATTCGAGCCGAGTTTGGTCGTCAGACATTCTCGCCCCGGTCAAAGTGGTATCAGCAGTATGCCAATCTGTGGGGCTGTTACACCAACCTATGTCAATGGGTCGGCCATTACGGCGATGATGACGTCGCGCTCGGTAACTTCAACAATAACGTGGCGGCGCTTGCCCTATGATGACCGATCTTGCATCCACCACACCACAATCGCTCGGTCGCGATCCCATGGTCGGCTTGCGCCTGGCGCGTGTCGACGGGTTTGAGCCGGCCATTGCGCTCGGTCAGGACGAACTGCCTGCCTATCTGCGTCGTTTTACGATACTGTTTGCCGACGATGCCACCATGCGCCGTGGCGGTATCGGCCGCGTGACGCGTGCCGTCAACGCCCAAGGCGAGGCCGTGGCGCTCAAGCAGCTCATCTTGCCAACGTGCGATGAGTTTGACGATGCCGCCGCCCATGAGGCGCTGGTCGCCAAGTTCAAGGCGGCGTTTCGTGAGGAATATGAATGCCATCGCGCCCTTTCGGGCCTTAAGGGCTTTCCCCGCCTCTATGGCTGGGGCGAGGTCGACGGTGTGCCTGCAATTGTCATGGAATGGGTCGAGGGCGAGACGCTCGCCCGCTTGCGTTCGCGACTCGCCGTGGACGATGCCGGACGCCTGTCGCCGCTTGTGGCGGCGCGTCTGGGTCGCGACCTGTTCGATCTGCTCTGCCGTATGAGCCTGGTGGGCGAGGGCTTTGTCCATCGCGATATCTCGCCCGCTAATATTATGGTGCGTACGGCGCGTCTACCGCTTGACCGGCAGCTTGCCGAGGGCACCTTTGACCTGTGCCTGATCGACTTTGGCTCGTCGCTGGCGCTTGAGCCTGCGTCGGCCGTGGCCGGTACCGGCGGCAAGGCGTCGTTTACGGAGCGCTATGCCACGCTGCGTCGCGCGACGGTTGCCTATGCCCCGCCCGAGATGCTCACCGACGATATTCCCGACCTGCGCGCTTTGCGTATGTCGCCGGCGATCGACGTCTATGCCGCAGCAAGCACGGTTTACGAGCTCATTGCCGGCGCCGCGCCATACGAAGCCGCGCCGAGCACTTCGGGCACCTCGGGTTCGCGCAAAAAGACGCGCGACATCGCCAGCCCCTACCGTCTCAAGATGGACACGCTGCCCGACTATCCCATTGGTGCCCATGCGCCCGGTTGCGATTTGACTCAGCTGCTTCGTCGTGAGCCCGATGTGGCGCTCGCTGCGGCCGAGCAGGCCCAGCAGCTGGGGCTTGAGCCGGATTCCGAGGAGCTACGCGATGCGCTGGCGTTTGTCGATGCCCAGCTGTTCGACGTGGTGATGGCCTGTCTGTCCAGCCATCAAAAAGATCGTCCCGAGCCGGCGGCGGTCGAGGCGGCGCTCTCGGCGTTTTGTGACCACTATGCGCAAAATGTCGGTCGTTCGCTCCGCGGCGAGCCGCTCACGCCGTGCCCCATGGATGCGTCTGGCCGCGCGGTTCGTCGCGCGCTGATGGTCGGCGCGACGGTCGTCTGTGGCGTGGTTTGGGCTGTGGTCGTGGTTTCGGCCGCGCTGCTGGCGTCGGGCGCTCGCGTGACGGCGACTTTGGGATCGCTCGTGTGGTCTGGGTCGCTACCGGGTATTATTGCCGCACTGGCGTTGGCGCTGCCAGGCATAGCCGGCGTTGCCGCGGGGGCACTTGCGCGCGATCGGCGCTCGGGCTTCCTGCAGGGTGTACTTGCGCTTTCTGCCTGCGAGGTTCCGGTGCTGGTTGTGGCTGCATGTAGCGTATTTTCCCAACGCGCCGTGATGGGCGGCCTTGTTGCCGCTCTGGTTGCAACCTATACGCTTACGTGGTTTTTGCTTGCGATGGGCTTTGCCTTTGAACTTCCCGTTTCGGCACCGCGACGCACAAAAGCCCAGATGGCGACTCCGCTTGCCGGTGGAGCCGCAGCTGTCCGTACTTTTGGCGGACCTGTCGAAGTATCGTCCGATTCTATTTCTACGACCAAGGAGGCCTAGGTCATGGCATCTCAAGTTGAGCTCACCCCATGCGGGGCCATGTTTGACATCTTTAAGCGCGCAGCGCATCTGAGCCATATCGAGCTGTGCGGCTTGGTGCTTTCGTCCCGTCCGCTCGCCGACGGCCGCAGCCCGCAGAGCCGAGCCGCCGATCGCTCTTGGGTTTCCCGCTTTATCGTTCGCGCGCCGGTCGGCACGCTTCAGCAGCGCTACTTTGCCGAATACGGTACCTCGGCTGCGCGTATTATGTCGCAACTGGCCCTGCGCCAGCGCAATCCCATGGACTCCACGGCTGTAATCAATATGGTGTGCGGTCCTGCAGGTGAACCGATGGTACGCGCGCTCGAAGAGTGCCACCAGGACACGAATCTCTATCGCAACGCGCTCGATCGCCTGTCCCAGGCGGCGGAACTCATGCCCGCCGAGCGCGCCGAGGTCGTGCTGGTGCTGTTTGTCGCCGTCGGTTGTTCGGCGGATGTGCGGTCCTCGGTGAACTATGCCATCGACTACGCGAACGCGACCTGCGGCGGAGGCACATCCACGCCGCGTTCGCTTGGCATGTCGCTGACTGCGGGCGAACGCGAACCCGCCCCGGCGCACCCTTTGGGCTTGCTGCGCGTGCAAAACAGTTTTGTCGTGAGCGCCCCGCGCTGGATTCAGCCGAGTGAGCAGGGTGTTGAGATTGGCGCGCTGGCCACTGGTGAGGGCGATATTACCGACGTCGGCGACGATGTCTCGGCCCGCCATGCCCATATCTGGTGCGATGCTCAAAATATCTGGCACGTCGAGGACTTGTCGTCCACCAACGGAACCGTGGTGGTAAACGGGGCCACGCGCGTTTGCATTCAGGTCGAGCCCGGCCGTTCCGCCCAGCTCAATCCCGGCGACGAGCTCAAGCTCGGCGAATCCACTACCTATGCCATCCTCTTCGGTGCCCTCTAGCCGGCAGTTAAGGACGTTCCTTTTCTGCCGGCACTTGGGGACACTCCTCGGCGCGCCAGAGCCGGTCGCCTGGGGATGGAGAGGCCATTTTGGCCCTTGGCGGTCAGTCGGGGCGAAACTAGAAGATCTTTCCGATTCGCGGCTGTTCATGCTTGTAGAGCATCTAAAACAATAGGATGTTATTCTGGAATATGCCGGGTGCGTGAACTTGCCTGTCTTAGCCTTAATAAGGTATAGGGGAGTTTGGCTCAGGGGTTCCGTGTTGTTCTTCAGCGCAGTATTGTGGGACAGATTTGCTGAGATTGGCGCCTTACACCGCAGAGCGCACGGAAGGCTCTCGATTTGTGTTCTGGCCCCAGAATACAGGGCCTGATACTTACCAACTGTGGCATGGATGTAACATCTGTAGAAATCAACCCTTTTGTTGTCGACCTTTGTAAGAAAAACACTGCCATCAACTCTTTGGATGACGAAACTAGGGTGCTTGAGGGGAGCCTTTACTCCCCTCTGAGAGATGACTCATGTTTTTCGCTTGTCGTTGTGAATCCTCCGTTACTGCCGATTCCGGATGAGATTCCTTATCCCTTCGTTTGAGATGGAGGACAATCGGGTCTGGATAAAACACTTCGTATTCTTAAGGGTGGCGATACGCATTTAGAGAAAAACGGTAAATACTGCTAATAGGGGTGACGACGATGGTGCGGGGGCGACCCGCGATGCTCTCATCAATACGTCGGATACTTGGGAAATCAGGTCTAGATGCATGTATGATGATGCTGTGTGGCTATTCAATTAATCCGCGTTCCGAATGGGTGCAGGGTATAGCTGCGACATCGTATGCTTTTGACCCGGCGCGATACTCAGATATTTCTGAGGCGGTTGACGAAGTTTATACGCACTATGCCGCGCAAGGCGTTTCGGAAGTTTGCACATCTACGTTACGGGCTTAGGTTTCTTCAAGCGAGCAGGCCGGTTGCGTTATTTCGAGCGATTTTTCTAGTCTAGACGACAAAAGGCAAAGGATTTGATGGGTATAAAACGCGGACGTTTGTGGGCGGATGCTCAAATCTATTGTGGCAATCGGGCGGTTGAAAAAGATATTTCAACCGCCCGATTGCCAGGTTCGTCGGAGGAGATGTCCGATTCCGACTCTCTTGTAGGAAGAGCTTGAGATCGTATTGGCCCAAGGCAATCTTAAAGCAGTCTCATTGGCAAATCTTCGCTCCTGTTGTGTTGAGGTGTAAGGTATCAGTGATTGATGTTTTGTGGCGGGTAGATTGGGGCCTTCCTTGATTCGATGCGTTCTCTCGAGGTTCATCAGAGCAAAAGGGGCTTTCGTCTTCATTGCTATCACGGTGATTGGAACCGCTCTCTCCTATGCCATGCCATACGTGAACGGGAAATTCTTAGATTTTCTTCTCGGTAACCGCAGCGAAAGAGACGCCGTACTCTTCGCGCTCCTGGTTGCGTCAATAGGAGTTTTCTCCACCCTCTTTACTTATTTTGCAGGAACACTTTCCATTCGCATAACCACGAGACTTTCCTTTGATCTTCTCAGGGAGGCCGTCTTGCGTTTTGAAAGAGACGATTACTTGGTGAGTCGGACCATCGATCCAGCCTATACAACGCAACGGATTATTTCCGACTCTAGCGTGGTCTCATCCTTCGTTTTGGCGAATTTTATCAGTGCGCCGCTGTCCATTGTAGCCATTCCCATCGTATTGCTTATCATATGGTCAATTGATTCAACTCTCGCGGTGTTTTCCATCATTCTCCTCATCGTGTATTTCTGTGTAATTACTGGGTTGAGGAAACTTTTGTATAGGGTCACGTATGAGAAGAAAGAGGCGGACAGCGCCTTTTACGCCGCAATTGCATCGCAGCTTAATCAGATTCTCAACATTCAACTGACATCTTCGTACGGCAAGAGCGAACAAGCGCTCGACGCTGGGTTTAAGAGCTATTTTCCCAAAGTTTTGCGCTCCGGAAAGCTATCATATTCTCTGACATCGCTCGATGGTCTTTTCGCAGCGTTGTTTCAAGCGGTGATACTTGTTGTTTCCGGAGTACGAATCATTAACGGAACTATGTCAATAGGCGAGTACACTATCATCGGTACATACTTCGCGGTTCTCTTTAAGACTTTGAAAAGTATGATGTCATTGTTCAAATCCTATCAAGATGCCAAAGCATCATGGGATAGGACGGCTATCGCGACGAGAGAAAAGGAGAGATCGGGGTGGAATCGGACCGATTTAGCTAAACTCGATGAAATAAATGACATTTCGGTATCTGATTTGGAATTCTCGGTTGCCCTTCCAGACGGATCTGTCCGAGAGGTCCTCGGCGGGTTTTCTTTCAAGTTTTCCGGTCCTGGTACATATTGCATAGTTGGGGAAAACGGAAGAGGCAAGACGTCACTTCTTTACTTGATGCTCGGGCTATACTCATCGAAAGGCAAAGTAAAATACAACGGCGTGCCAATCGAAGAATGCGACTTGGATTACATACGTGCGAGAGAGATATCGTGCTGCCCACAGTCGTGCTTCGCGCCGGACGAAACGGTGAAAGAGCTGTTAGAGTATTTCGACACGCCCTTTTCTTCCTATCACCGGGGTGTAGATGGCCTACTTTCGCTGGAAAACAGCGTGAAGGAGTTGCTCGGGAAACGTTGCTCCGCGCTTTCGGGCGGTGAGCTGCGCCGAGTGTACTTATGGTCGGCGATTTCACGCAAGTCGTCAGTTTTGGTACTCGACGAGCCCACGACTGGGTTAGACGCTGTAAGCCGCGCCGAGCTTGCGGCCTATGTTAAGCGCAACAAGCAAAGCCAGCTGATCATCATTGTCTCTCACGATGACGAGATGGTCGGCGCGGTAGAAGGGGTAGTGGATTTAGGCAGCATGTACCGGGGTAAATGCTGACAAGTGTAGTGCTACCCAACTGACAGAGATAACAAAAAAGCGATGCAGATGCACGTAGCATTCAGTCGGTTCGGACTCGGTGCCTTCACGCCATCGCAACGCTTTCAGATATAGTTCTCATTCTCTTACTAAAGGAAACTTTAGTCTACGTTGTCTTGTCGAGACAGAGGTGAAGCGAAGTGTTGTCGCGACGTATCTTATTCCAGGTGGCTCAGTATCATCGTGAGAATCACACCAAAGTGTACTTACAATTCTCGTGTCCCACGGACAACATGAGCTGAGCATTGAGGTTCCACCCTTTGCTGCAACTACACGGGGTTGGACGGCAATGAAAATGCCGGGCCGCATGCCACGCGCAGCGGGGGTCCATGCCCCAGTATGTTGCCTACAGCAGCCTCGATGTCCACGCACACATCATCTCTGCCTTCGTGTTCAATCCGTTTGCCGGAGAGTGCGAGGGTTACAAGGCCGTAGAATACGAGCCGAACAAATGAAATGCGGTATCGACGCATAGGATTAAACTGACGATTGCTTTGCACCGAAAATACGCCCGGAAAGCCGCTATGGGTGGCGGCCCGGGTTAAATTGAGAGGCCCGTCCGATCACTTTCATGTGACGAACGGTCGGGCTTCTTATTCCACTTGCCAATGCTCGGCTCATATTGGAAGAAAGCTACGCTAATGTTTGCGTGATACTCCTATTTTTTCCGAAGAAAGAATCGGATAATGAAGAATAACAATAAAAAAGGTGCCAGATATAAAGCAAGTACAAAGGTTAATCCAACGAGACCTTGCAATAATGGCATAACTCCTCCCAGACACGAGATTTTGGTATTTGTCCCCATCTTATTTTGAATTGGACCAAATAGTTCCTAGACACAAAAACTACTCGTCAACTGGATCGCACCAATCTGCTGGCAAAACACAGCTTGATTCTTTATCGACATAGCACCAATCCGCAACAGGGCACTCGGCGATGTCGTAAAAATTGCATATATCAACTCCAAGACAACAAGGCTCAACGGGAGTATGTTCATTTGAACCAACAGGATGGATATGCTTCATAACAGCTCCTCACCTTAATCCAATTAGAGACTACGTTTGATCAATGCCACAGTGATCTACAACGCAGATGCTGCCGCCATCCATGTCATAGTCGCAGTAATCGTATGCACCACAGCCATCTGCTTTATCATAAACAGTACAGATGTCAGTAATGCCCAAGAGGCAGTCAAAAGACATCGGCTTCACGCCTGCCTCGTCGCCACTTCCTGGATTAATCGGATGAATATGCTTCACGACTACCTCCCTTTGAGTGCAGAAAAACCTCAATATTGTGTATAACAAACCAAGATGTCTAGTTCACCATATTTCTAGAATGGTTTCGGCGAACGTAGCAATAAGCTTCGCAGACGGTAATCAGAAGAACGAACACCTCCACAATGGTGACAGCAATGCGCTGAACCGCTTATTCCGATACAGTAGCTTCTCGTTGATTTTTCTCCTGCGAAGATGAGTGGCGGGAAATAAGGTCAAAAGCCATCTCGTAGCACATTTTTCTATATTCACATGATGCAGGGTGTAGACTCTTGGGCAAGTAGCCGTGCTCGTCTGCAGCCTCCCAGCTACAGCCCCCACCACAGAAAGACCGAGCCCAACAGTCCGTACAGTCAATTCTTTTTTCGACACCCTGACTCCAGTTTTCAATATACCTAGTTTCGTCAATTCCGGTGACGATGTTGCCCATTTTGAATCGCATCATCCCGACAAACCTGTGACAGGGGTATACGTCCCCTTCGGGAGTCACGGAAATAAAACGCCTGCCAGCCCCGCATCCGACAAAGGCGATCCTGTTGCTCATAATCAAATCAACTGCAGTTTTCAATGTTCTAAACAAGGGCTTTTCCCCTTGATCAATCTGTTTGAGATATTGATCCGCCAAATCTATTAGGCCCGCCCTGATTTTGTTTAATGAGTGTTCGTCGAGTTTGATATTCTCATCGAATGAGCTCACGGGCGAGAAGTAAATCCTTCTGAAGCCCATCTCTTTAAACTGAAGATAGTCTTCACCAAGGTTACAGTTATTATTTGTTAAGGTCGCTCTTGCGCCGAAGGGGAACGACTCGGAAAAACGACGAACGTTTTTGTCGATATCGGAGAAAGAGCCGCCTCCCGTCTTGTACGGGCGCGATGCATCGTGCTTGCATCCTGTACCATCGAGACTAATCAGAACAGAAAACCCGTGCTCCTTGAAAGAATTCACAGCAGTGTCATTCAAAAGCGTTCCGTTGGTCGTAATAGAATAGGTAAAGTTTCTATTGGGGTATATTCTTTTTGAATAGTCGACCGTTTTCCATATCAGCGGCTCGTTAATCATGGGTTCCCCACCAAAAAAGACGATTGCAAGCGTTTCGTTTTCCGATGAACTTGCGACGAGGTAGTCGACCGCCTTGAAGGCTATCTCGTCTGTCATCAGCAGAGGAGACGTTCCATAATCTCCTTTACCGGCAAAACAGTAACTACAACCAAGGTTGCATGCATGTGAAACGTGGAGTTCGATGGATCTAAGTTTTCGAGGCGTGTCTTTTGTTAAGAAAGTCCGCTCAGACAATCGTTGATACTCATCAATGTCGTCTTCAAGTTCTGCTATGGTCGTTTGGTCGTAGCCTTTCGCAGCAAGTGACTTTGTTAGCAACTTCGAGTTGACCGTTCTTCCCGATGCTTCAAATATGCGAAGCGCATCTTCTGATGCTTGGTCAACCTGAAAGCAATTGCGAGTGACCTCATCGAAGCAGTAACGACGATCACTTACTGAGAAAAAATGCATACGTTCCTCAATTTCATGCTGGACTGGCACTAACCTTGTTTATTGTTACGCAGCTATAAAAAACCACCAGCGGGGATTCGGTGTGCGGCCCAATCGGACTCCCAAAAGGTTCTATTTGAGACTGGCAAGCTTTGTGTTGTTGGCACTTCGACAGCGCTCTTTATTCCAACATGGAGCCTCGCAGTTTGAGTCGACTTGCCTCTGGAAGGTCCGATCTCAACTTGATTTAGGATGAAAACAGATTACAGGCGCGCTCCTCTAGAAAGAAAGGAAACCAATCGCCGCCTTTCACCAGGAAAGTTTTTATAGCCCACCTCGAGCAAAATGAAAGATGCGAGAGCGATTGGGGAACAACGCGAATCTCCCCTTTTGGGTGGGAGCGAGCCTTCAGCCACCGGCGAACGACTCGCCCTGGTCAGAATCTGGAAGTGGTGCCGGGCCGCTTGGGCCTCCCCGGTGACTTCGTGGGGCTTACCTGCCTGACGTCGAGGAGTACATCCGCAAGATTCGTTCCCTATGCCGTTTGCTCTCACGCCCGCCTTGGTTCCAAGTCGGGCGAGCACGAGGCCGCGCCGGCGCATCCGCTGGGACTGTTGCGCGTGCAAAACGGCTACGTGGTGAGCGCCCCGCGCTGGATCCAGCCGAGTGAGGAAGGCGTCGAGGTCGGCGCGCTGGCAACGGGGGAGGGCGACATCACCGATGTCGGCGACGATGTCTCGGCCCGCCATGCCCATATCTGGTGCGACGATTCTGGCACATGGTTTGTCGAGGACCTGTCATCCACGAACGGCACCGTGGTGGTAAACGGGGCCACGAGCGTGTGTATTCAAGTAGAGCCCGGTCGCTCCGCCCAGCTCAACCCCGGCGACGAGCTCAAACTCGGCGAATCCACCACCTACGCCATCCTCCTTGGTGCCCTCTAGCCGGCAGATAGGGACGCTCCTTTTCTGCCGGCACTTGGGGACACTCCTTGGCGCGTCAGAGCCAGTCGCCCGGGGATGGAGGGGCCATTTTGGCCCTTGGCGGTCACCCAAGGTAAACCTTTACCGCCCGCCTATATTTGCCGAAATTACACTTGACGGCGGGGTACAATAAACCCGCATGCGGATTTCCGTTGCGGGCGCCTCCCATCGCCGGGGCGTGCCCGGGAGCATCCGGCATGCGGCCTTTGCGGCGCTCGGTCATGTGCAAGACGGGTAGCTGGGCCTGCGGTGCGCAAGCGCCCCTCGCCTTGGCATGCCTTCTCTCCACGCCATGCACCTGCTGCCAAGCCCGCCTGCCAGATGATTGGAAGCAACAGCGAAAATCCCATCACGCCAACATCCCGGCGATCGCCGGGGCCTGTATACCTATATGAGAGGAGAGGGGTATATGGCGCGTAAGTTTAAGTCTATGGACGGCAACGAGGCGGCCGCATATGTTTCGTATGCGTACACCGAGGTAGCGGGAATTTATCCCATTACGCCGTCCAGCCCGATGGCCGACCATGTCGACCAGTGGGCGGCCCAGGGTCGCAAGAACATCTTCGGCACCCCGGTCAAGGTCGTCGAGATGGAGTCCGAGGCAGGTGCAGCCGGTACCGTTCACGGTTCGCTGGGCGCCGGTGCTCTGACCACCACCTACACGGCTTCTCAGGGTCTGCTCCTGATGATCCCGAACATGTACAAGATCGCGGGCGAGCAGCTCCCGGGCGTTTTCCACGTCTCCGCGCGTTGCGTCGCTTCGCACGCCCTGAACATCTTTGGCGATCACTCCGACGTCATGGCCTGCCGTCAGACCGGCTTCGCCATGCTCGCCGAGGGCAACGTCCAGGAGGTCATGGACCTCTCGCCGGTGGCTCACCTTGCCGCCATCGAGGGCAAGACCCCGTTCCTTAACTTCTTCGATGGTTTCCGCACCAGCCACGAGATCCAGAAGGTCGCCATGTGGGACTACAAGGATCTTGCCGAGATGTGCGACATGGACGCCGTCCAGGCTTTCCGCGATCACGCGCTCAACCCTGAGCACCCGCATACCCGCGGCAGCCACGAGAACGGCGACATCTTCTTCCAGAACCGCGAGGCCTGCAACAAGGTCTACGACGAGCTTCCCGCCGTCGTCGAGGGCTACATGAAGAAGATCAACGAGAAGCTCGGCACCGATTACGGCCTGTTCAACTACTACGGCGCTCCCGATGCTGATCGCGTCGTCGTGTGCATGGGCTCCTTCTGCGACGTGCTCGAGGAAGTCATCGACTACCTCAACGCTCATGGCGAGAAGGTCGGCCTGGTCAAGGTTCGCCTGTTCCGTCCGTTCTCCATCAAGCACTTTGTCGACGTTCTCCCCGAGACCGTCAAAAAGATCGCCGTCATGGACCGCACCAAGGAGCCGGGTTCCATCGGCGAGCCGCTCTACCAGGACGTCGTTTCTGCTCTCTACGAGGCCGGCAAGACGGGCATCAAGGTCGTCGGCGGCCGTTACGGCCTGGGCAGCAAGGACACGCCTCCCGCGTCCGCGTTCGCTGTCTTCGAGGAGCTCAAGAAGGACGAGCCCAAGCGCGAGTTCACCATCGGCATCGTCGATGACGTGACCAACCTGAGCCTGCCCGAGGCCGAGGATGCGCCCAACACCGCAGCCCCCGGCACCATCGAGTGCAAGTTCTGGGGTCTGGGTGGCGACGGTACCGTCGGCGCCAACAAGAACTCGATCAAGATCATCGGCGACCACACCGACAAGTACGTTCAGGCCTACTTCCAGTACGACTCCAAGAAGACCGGCGGCGTCACCGTCTCGCACCTGCGTTTTGGCGATTCCCCGATCCGCTCGCCGTACTACGTGACCAAGGCTGACTTTGTCGCTTGCCATAACCCCAGCTACATCGTTAAGGGCTTCAAGATGGTCCGCGACGTCAAGCCGGGCGGCACCTTCCTGGTCAACTGCCAGTGGAGCGACGAGGAGTTCGCCGAGCACATGCCCGCCGTGGCCAAGCGCTACATCGCGAACAACAACGTCAACGTCTACCTGATCGACGCTATCGACCTGGCCGCCAAGGTCGGCATGGGCAAGCGCACCAATACGGTGCTCCAGTCCGCCTTCTTCGCGCTGGCCAAGGTCCTGCCCGCCGAGGACGCCCTGCAGTACATGAAGGACGCGGCTACCAAGTCCTACATGAAGAAGGGCCAGGCCATCGTCGATGCCAACCACAAGGCCATCGATGCCGGCGCTACCGCCTTCCGTAAGTTCGAGGTTCCGGCCGACTGGGCTACCGCTGAGGATGCCGCTCCCGTCGAGCTCTCCGAGGAGACCAAGTCTGCCATCGCCCAGCAGGTCAAGAATCTGCTCGAGCCCATCGATCGCATGGATGGCGACAGCCTGCCCGTTTCCGCCTTTGTCGATTGCGCCGACGGCCAGTTTGAGCTGGGCGCCTCCGCATACGAGAAGCGCGGCGTCGCCGTGGTCGTTCCTCACTGGGACGAGACCAAGTGCATCCAGTGCAACCAGTGCGCCTATGTGTGCCCGCATGCCACCATTCGTCCGTTCGCGATGACCGAGGACGAGGCTGCCGCCGCGCCCGAGGCTACCCGCACGCTCGACGCTATGGGCCCCAAGGCCAAGGGCATGAAGTTCACCATGGCCGTCAGCCCGCTCGACTGCATGGGCTGCACCAACTGCGTCAAGGTCTGCCCCAAGGGCGCCCTCGAGATGGTTCCCACCGAGCAGGAGATGGACCAGCAGCCCGTTTGGGACTACATGGTCGAGAACGTCTCCGAGAAGAAGGAGCTCATCGCGGCCAACGTCAAGGGCAGCCAGTTTAAGCAGCCCTACCTGGAGTTCTCTGGCTCCTGCGCCGGCTGCGCCGAGACCGCCTATGCACGTCTGGTGACCCAGGTCGCCGGCGACCGTATGTTCATCTCCAACGCCACCGGCTGCTCCTCCATTTGGGGCAACCCCGCTGCCACCGCTCCTTACTGCAAGGACAAGGACGGTCACGGCCCGGCGTGGAACAACTCCCTGTTCGAGGACAATGCCGAGCACGGTCTGGGCATGGCCGTCGGCTACGAGGCCGTTCAGCACAAGCTGATCGCCGCTACCCAGGACATCATCGCTGCCGATGGTCCGTCCGATGAGCTCAAGGCCGCCGGCCAGGCTTGGATCGACTCCGTCAACGACGCCGAGGCCTCCAAGACCGCTGCCGCTGCCTACGTTGCCGAGCTCGAGAAGTGCGGCTGCGACGCTTCCAAGGCGATCCTCGCCGACAAGGCTTACCTCACCAAGAAGTCCTTCTGGATCTTCGGCGGCGACGGCTGGGCCTACGACATCGGCTTCGGTGGCTTGGACCACGTCCTGGCTTCCGGCCACAACGTCAACGTCTTCGTCTTCGACACCGAGGTTTACTCCAACACCGGTGGTCAGGCCTCCAAGGCCTCGAACCTGGGCCAGGTCGCTCAGTTCGCCGCTGCCGGTAAGGTGACCAAGAAGAAGTCCCTGGCCGAGATTGCCATGAGCTACGGCTACGTCTACGTGGCGCAGGTTGCCATGGGCGCCAACCCGGCTCAGACCCTCAAGGCCATTCACGAGGCCGAGGCCTACGACGGTCCGTCCCTCATCATCGGCTACAGCCCCTGCGAGATGCACTCCATTAAGAAGGGCGGCATGCAGAACTGCCAGGCCGAGATGAAGAAGGCTGTCGAGTGCGGTTACTGGAACCTCTTCCGCTTCAACCCCGAGGCTGCTGCTGGCAAGAAGTTCTCGCTCGATTCCAAGGAGCCCGCGGGCGGTTATCAGGAGTTCCTGATGAACGAGGCCCGTTACGCTTCGCTGACGCGTTCCTTCCCCGAGCGCGCCGAGGAGCTCTTCAAGGAGAACGAGCAGGCCGCTATGGATCGCTACGCTCACTTGCTGAAGCTCAAGACGGTGTACAACGAGGCCTAGGTCTCTCACCGCAGGATCTGAGGGCTGACCTTCGCGGACGTCCTCGGACATGAAAGAACCCCCGCTGCGCACTTGAACTGCGCCCCAATTCTTGGACGGGCTAATAAGCGGCCTACGCCGCACATA
>NZ_QSBB01000027.1:0-27016 GCF_003465595.1 Collinsella sp. AF05-9 | reverse complement strand
TGCCCTACCGGGAGTAGCGTCGAAGGTTGACAAAACTATAGGAACACCCAATGGCTATGTCACGGATGCGTCAGCGTTTGGTATGCCTGCAATGTGCAGCGCATAAATTCGATGCCGCAGGGCGATGCTGATGCTATAGTTACTGCGGTTAATGAGGGTCAAGAGAAAGGTTACAGGTGAAATCCAAACCTCGACCATACAGTCGATGACCCCATGCAGGTGCTTTTTGCGCATGCACGGGGTGTAGGCGTCGAGCGGCGTGCCGCCCGCGCATGCGTATACATATCCAGAAGCCCCCGGACGCCGCACATGCGGCCGCGTTCGGAGGAATAATGATGGGGAGCACCATTGAATTATCTGAGTGAGATGCTCAAATTGCCGGTCTTGGACGTCGACGGCGAAAAGCTCGGCGTGGTCAACGATTTTGGTATTGCTACCGGCGAAGTTTTTCCACACGTGACGTCGCTCGCGTTCCGCGGTCCCGGCAAGACGCCGTTTATGATCAGCTGGCGCAAATGGGTCGACCGTATCGACGAGACGGGCGTGTACCTTAAGGCGTCGGCCACCGAAATCCGTTTTTCGTACCTGCAGCCGACCGAGCTCTTGCTCGCACGCGACGTGCTCAACAAGCAGATCGTCGACACGCAGGGCATGAAGGTCGTGCGCGTAAACGACATCAAGTTTTCCATGTCGGGCGAAAATCAGCTGCGTCTGCTGGGTGCCGAGGTTGGCGCCCGCGGCTTGCTGCGCGCGATCAGCCCCACGCTCGAGCATGTTGCCGAGGGCTTTATGAAGCACCTGGGCAAGCCGTTGAGCGAGGATATCATCGCCTGGTCCTACATGGACCTGCTCGACCGCTCGACCAAGAATATCCAGCTCTCGGTGTCGCACAAGACGCTCGGCGAGCTGCACCCTGCCGACATCGCCGACATTATCGAGCAGCTCGACCCGCGCCTGCGTGCGCAGGTGTTTGCGCAGCTCGATACTGCCCAGGCCGCCGAGGCCATCTCGGAGTTCGATGACGACGAGCTTATGACCGAGATGCTCGAGGGCCTGTCCGACACCGACGCATCGTCGATGCTGGCCATGATGGACCCGGACGACGCTGCCGACCTGATCGACGAGCTTGATTACGAGAAGGCCGAGAAGCTCCTGCGCCTGATGGGCGTCAAGGAGGAGAAGGCGATTCGTAACCTGCTGGGGTATGAGGACAACACCGCCGGCCGCATCATGACCTCGGAGTTTGTCTCCCTGCCCGCCACGGCAACGGTCGGTGACGCCATCGAGGCGATTCGCGAGCTCGACGAGGACTTCGAGAGCGTCTACTACGTCTATACCGAGGATCCGAGCGGCATGCTGACCGGTGTGCTTTCGCTGCGCACGCTGATCGTAGCCGACCGCGACGCCACGCTGGGTCAGCTGGCCTATCGCGACCTGGTCTACGTGTCGCCCGACGAGGACCAGGAAGACGTGACGGACGAGATGACCAAGTACGACCTGGTCGCTATCCCCGTCTGCGACGAGAACCGTCATATCCTGGGTATCGTAACCTTCGACGACGCCATGGACGTTATCGCCGAGGAGCATCAGGAGGACCTGCAGATCGCCGGTGTCGGCTCGGGCGACAGCGCGTCGGACGACTCGACGAACGTGCTCAGCTGGTTCGTGCATCGCCAGTACTGGGTTGTTGTATGGGGCATCGCGTCGTGCATCATGGCGACCGTGCTGGGAACGGCGCTCGGCTCCGCGCATCTGGTGGTGTTCCCCATGTGCGCCATGCCGCTCGTGCTGCTGGCGGCCTCGCGCATGGTGTCGTTCGTCAAGAACTACTTCCTGGAGTATGACGGTCACGACGACGAGCCCAAGCCGTATCTGGGGTTCTTCTTCCAGAGCACGGGCATGGGCCTGATTCTGTCGCTCGTGACCTACCTGTGCGCCCAGCTGGTGCGCACCGCTGCGTTCCTCGATGCGCCCATGTTTGAGGAGCAGCTCTTTACCGGGTGCTTTAATATCGCTGCCATTATTTGCCTGGTTGGCAACATGAGCGCCGTGATTTACCTGATGGTGCTGTTCTGGCGTGACGAGCATGACCTCAACACGTCGGGCACCGCCATGAACGTCATTGCCGTCATGATTTCGTGTGTGGCGTATTGCATCGCCGCGGTGCTGCTCGCCATATCAGTCATGGGTTAGGTGGTCGCGTGCAAAATACCAAGCAAAAGTCGGGCACCAAGCAAAAGTTGACCATCGCGGCCATCTTTGGCGCTATGGGTCCCGGTCTGCTGGCGGCGCTTTCGGGCAATGACGCCGGCGGCATTGCAACGTATTCCAGTGCGGGCGCCAGCTATGGCTACAAGATGCTCTGGATGCTTCCCGTCATGACTGTGCTGCTCATCGTGACGCAGGAGACCGCGGCGCGTTGCGGCTGCGTGACGGGCAAGGGCCTGGCATCGCTCATTCGCGAGCGCTTTGGCGTGCGCAAGAGTGTACTTGCTATGGCGGCGCTGTTGATCGCCAACACGGCTGTGACCATTTCGGAGTTTGCGGGTATTGCGAGCGGCCTTGCCCTCTTTGGCGTGCCGGCGAGCATCTCGGTGCCGTTGGTGGCGCTGCTGGTGTGGATGCTTACCATGTCGGGGAGTTTCCAGCGCATCGAGAAGATTCTGCTGCTGGTGAGCTGCGTGTTCGTGACCTACATCGTCGCCGCGTTTATGGCTGGCCCCAACTGGGGTGAGGTCGCGGTCGACCTGGTCGTGCCTAACATTCAAAATGACCCCAGCTACGTGTCGCTCGTGGTCGCAACGATCGGTACCACCATCGCGCCGTGGATGATTTTCTTGGCGCAGAACAACGTGGTCGATAAGAACGCGGGCGAGGACGACATCGTGCTGCAGCGTATTGATACCGTGAGCGGCTCGCTTGCCGCCGATGTTATTGCCGGCTTTATTATCATCACGACCGGCACGGTGTTGTTCCCGGCGGGTATTCAGATTAGCGATGCTGCCGATGCTGCCCGCGCGCTGGAGCCTATTGCGGGTCAGTGGTCTACGGTACTGTTTGCCTCGGGCCTGGTCGCGGCGAGTTTCTTGGCTGCCTGCGTGCTGCCGGGCGTTACGTCGAGCGCTAT
This sequence comes from Collinsella sp. AF05-9, assembly GCF_003465595.1. Lineage (NCBI taxonomy): Bacteria > Bacillati > Actinomycetota > Coriobacteriia > Coriobacteriales > Coriobacteriaceae > Collinsella > Collinsella sp. AF05-9. Next base: position 23,889 of record NZ_QSBB01000027.1, on the reverse strand, counting down.
CTGCGAGGCATTTGGCTGGGAGCGCGGTGCCGACCGCAGCTGGGACGAGGCCCCGGTCTATCGCGGCATCATTACTGCCATCATTGGCATCTCTGCCGTGCTGGTGCTCATGCCCGGCGTCGATCTGTTCCAGATCATGATGACCTCGCAGGTCATCAATGGCGTGCTACTGCCCGTGGTTCTGGTGTTCCAGGTGGTTATCGCTGCCGACCGTCACATTATGGGCGCCAACCGCAATGGCCGCGTGTGGAATGTGCTCACTTGGGCGACTATCGGTGTGATTACGGTGCTGACGGTCGTCATGTTTGTTCTGCAGGCGATGGGTTACAGCGCTTAGCGCCTCTTTTGGACTCCAAACAGGCCGCAGCGATGGACTGCGGCCTGTTTTTTGCCCGCTATAGGGCGTTAGTTATATGGCAGTGGACAAAAAATGCCAAATATGAGTACTGTTGCCTTGCCGATAGCATTTACGACCAAGAAAATAATGAACATAGTTAAGAATCTGTTTATTAAAAGCGGGTCTCCAAGTCCTAAGCCGGCCATTCTGGTCAACTGGAAGGGTCGTGCGCTACCGCATGAGCGCCATTTTGGGTGGTTTTGCCTGCTACTAAAATGGTAACAGTACTCATATTTGCCACTTTTTGTCCACGACCTCTTGGAGTCGGCTCGAAAAGAGTGATTTTGGGTTGTTTGCTGCGGGTGTGGGCTTGGAAACAACGTCCGGGGTGGCGAGGCGCCCAGAATTCGGTCGCAAGGAGGGCGTTCCTCGGCTGTGTCAGGAGTGTCCCTGGGTGCCGGCATATAAGGAACGTCCCTAACTGCCGGAGGGGGTGCCTGCCGTGGCAGGCACCCCCTCCGGATGTGGGAAGTTTGCGCTGCAGGTTACTTGTCGGTGCCCAGCTTGTGCGGCTTGAGAGCGAGCGCATTGACGAGCGCGTCGGTGGCAGACTTGACGGCTGCCGGCTGCGGATCGTTGACGTGATCCTCGGGATGCACGGGCAGGTCCTTCTTGACTGCATCGTGGATCAAGTTGAGGTACTCAGTCACGCCAGTGGTCGACAGGTGCGTGCCATCGCCATCGAACAGGTCGTTGCGATTGGCACTGTATCCGTACCAGTCGATAACGCGCACGTTCTTGTAGCGCGTAGCAGCGTTGGCGATGGCCTGGTTGGTAGAGCCAACCCACGGCTGCGGGCTGCGCGTGTTCACAAACACCACAATACGCTTATCTCCTGCATCGGTCATGATGGCGTCGATCTGGTCGTCGGTTACCAAGCCGTTGGTGCCCAGTGCAAAGACCACGATCTTGCCGGCAAGGTTCTGTTGGAGATAGCCCTCAAATGTCGCGCGGCCCGCATCAAACTGGCGGCCCTTTTCGGCATCGATGTGACTGTGGGGGAACACGCCGTCAAAGGAATCAACGGCGCGCAGCGACACGGAGTCACCGATCATCAGCAGGTCGTAGGATCCGTCGGGGAAGCCGTCGTTGTCCTTGTCGGTGCCGTCGGCCGCCTGCTGGTCGGTGGGCGCGGTGTTTTTGGCTTCCTTGTTGAGGACTTCGGCGCCCTCACCGCTCAGTGCGGAGGTCTCCGGCACAAAAATCAGGCCGCCCAGCGCGATAACAAGCACAATCCCGCAAGTGGCGCACACGGGAATATGCGCGCGCACCCAGTTGGCGGGCGTGGTGGTGCCGTCGCGGAATTCGGATACGGTGCGCCCAAAGGCACCCTTTCTAAACGGCGTCTCGATAAAGCGATATGAGCATTCGGCTACGGCGACCACCAACAACACCTGCAAAATGTACTGCCACCACGGCGTATCGTTGATGTTGGCGACCGGGTTCATGAGCAACAGTAGCGGATAGTGCCACAGGTAGATGCTGTACGAGCGCTTGCCAACCCACACGAGCGGCTCGGCGGACAGCGCGCGGGCAACCATTCCCTGGGGCTGCACGCAGGCCGCGATGACCATGAGCGTGAGGATGGAGCATAACAGCGTGCCGCCGCGATACTGGAACGCGGTGTAGCCGTTGGTGAGCGCGACCATGGCGGCAAGGCCAACCAGACCCACGACGCCCAACACATCGATGGATGCGGGCGAGGACCAAAAGCGCACGAGGGCGCTCGGCTGTGCCGGGACGGTCTCGGCTGCGCCGTCGGTCGTAGCGTCATGCTTGCTTTCGGCGTTCTTGCCGTGCTTGGCGGCGCCAGCCAGGCGATTGAGCCCCAAACGATGAGCGAGACACACCGGCGCCAGGTCGCGATCGGGGATAAAGGCCATCCAGGCGCCCAGCAGCAGCGAGAAGACGCGGGTGTCGGTGCCGTAGTACACGCGGCTGGGGTCGGCGGCGGGGTTATAGAGCACCATCATGGCGATGGCGGAGACAGCAGCCAGTCCCAGAACCATGCGGCGCGTGTTGGGCTTGCTCATGTGCATGGATACCATAGCGAGCAGCAGCGGGGGCCAAACCAGGTAGAACTGTTCCTCGATGGCGAGCGACCAAAAGTGCGTAAGCGGCGAGGGATCGCCCAGGGCATTGAAGTACGAGACGTTTTGGGCAATCTGCCACCAGTTGTTGAAGAACAGCAGCGACGGCAGGATGTCAGGGCGCATCTTGGTGAGCATCACGTGGTTAAAGATGGTGCACAGCGCGCAGGTCACGAACACTACCGTTACCACGGCGGGGACCAGGCGACGGATGCGGCGAATCCAGAAGCTCTTAAGGTCGATACGGCCGGTCTTAGCGACTTCGTTGAGCAGCAAGCGCGTGATCAGATAGCCCGAAAGCACAAAGAAGATCGTGACGCCAAGCAGGCCGCCCTGAGCCCACGTGAGGTTGAGGTGATAGAGCACCACCGCGACGACGGCAAGCGTGCGCAGACCGTCGAGCGCAGGGATGTAGCGGGACTTGGGGCGAGCAGGCGTCTGCTCCGCGGCGGGAGTGTTGGCGCGGCCCGCGTTGTTGGCAGAAGCGCGATGGGGGCTCGCGGTGCGTCGCGGCTCGTTGGCACGGCGCTCGCCCTTCACGCGTTCGTGCGGCGCCGGCTCGTTGCCCGTGCGGCGTCGACCGCGCGAGCCCGATTGCGAGAATTGTTCCATAAAACATCATCCAATGACGAGAATAATCAGCACGTATTCATTGTAGCTGCCTGCCCCTGTGAATGCTTGCTGCTGGCGCAAGCTCAAGCGCGCGTCCACATCAAAGTGGACTAAAGTTATAGGGGGTGCGAGAGTGCACAATCGTTGGTCGACGGTGGGCGCAAAGCCTGAAGACGAGGAGGTTTCCATGGCGGATCACAGCATCGTTGCGGTGTTCGGCAGCATGAACATGGACCTTTCGGTGGCGTGCGAGCGCATGCCGCGCGCGGGCGAGACCGTCGGTGGCAGCGGTTTTATCACCAACGCCGGCGGTAAGGGAGCCAATCAGGCCGTTGCCGCTGCGCGCATGGGTGCGCGCACGTGCATGATTGGCGCTGTTGGGCGCGATACCTTTGGCGATGCGCTTGTGGCAGGGCTCCAGGATGCCGGCGTGGGCGTTGAGTTTGTGGCGCGTCGCGATGACGTGGAGACCGGTACCGCGACTATCATTCGCTGTGAGAGCGACAACCGCATCGTGCTGTCGCCGGGCGCCAACCATGCGCTTGCGGGCGAGGACGTTGCCCGCGCACTGAGGCGCTTGGTGGCCGACGAGCTCGACGGCGATGCCAGCGAGATTGCCCCGGCTGCCGGAAGCGTCTTTATTGCCCAGGGCGAATGTGACCTTGCAGCAACGGCCGCGGCGTTTTCTTGCGCTCACGAGCTGGGGTTCTATACGATCTTTAACCCGGCGCCCGCCTGCGACCTGCCGGCAGGAGCGTGGCCTGCGGTCGACCTGGTCTGCCCCAACGAGACCGAGTGCCAGGTGCTGACGGGCATTCTGCCCACAGATGATGCGAGCTGCGTCGCCGCGCTCAATGCGCTGCTCGACAAGGGCGCCGGCGCCGCGGTCATCACGCTGGGCGGCGCCGGCTCGGTTACGCTCGGCGATGGCGGTGAGCCGCTGCGCATGCCGGCGCTTTCGAGCGCGGTGGTCGATACGACGGCCGCGGGCGATACGTTTATTGGTGCGCTTGCTGCAGCTCGTCTGGAGGGCCTGCCGCTCTTTGAGTGCATGGCGGCGGGTGCTCGCGCCTCGGCGGTGACGGTGTCGCGCCTGGGCGCTCAGCAATCAATTCCCACGCGTGCGGAAGTCGAGCACAAGTTTGGTTTAGACGGTTTGGATGTAGACGGAGAAGCGGAGTAGAACAATGGCAACCAAGAAGCTGATCCTTGATCTGGATATGGGTGTGGATGATGCGATGGCGCTTGCCTATGCCATCGCGAGCCCCGAGGTGGAGCTCGTCGGCATCACCACGTGCTTTGGCAACGTGCGCGTCGAGCAGTCGGCGCACAACTGCTTGGCGGTGCTCGATCTGTTGGGTCGTCCCGAGGTGCCGGTGTACCTGGGCGCCGATCGTCCCATGAAGGCGACCGAACCCTACACGCCGCCGGCGTCCACCACGCTTATCCACGGCAAGAACGGCATCGGCGGCGCAAGCGTGCCCGCCTCGCCGTACGAGCCAGTGGGCGCGACGTCGGCCGATGGCAATGCGGCGGTCGATTACCTGATTGATGCCGCGCGTACCTATGGTCCCGATCTGGTCTACGTTGCGACCGGCCCGCTCACCAATCTGGCGCTTGCCCTGGAGCGCGATGCGGCGGCGATGATGTCTATCGGCCGCGTGGTCGTGATGGGCGGCGCCCTTACCGTGCCCGGCAACGTGAGCGCGGGCGCCGAGGCCAACATGGCGGGCGACCCCGAGGCTGCCGACGCTGTGTTGCGCTCGGGCCGCAAGCTCACCATGGTGGGCTTGGATGTGACGCACCGCGTGGTGCTCACACGTCGCGACGTTGCCGGCTGGACGGGCTCGGGCACTATGGCTGGCTGCGCGTTTGCGAGCATGGTCGAGCACTATATCGGTTCGTACGAAATGAACGCGCCCTACCTGGGCGGCTGCGCGCTGCACGATCCGCTGGCGGTTGCCGTGGCGATTGATCCCACGCTCGTGGGTGCGCTCGGCTGCAATCTTCGTGTCGACCTGCTGGGCGAGTACCGCGGCCGCACTATCTGTGACGAGCACCGTCTGTCCGATCCGGATAAGAGCGCGCTCGTGGCGCTCACCGTGGACGCCCCACGTTTCCTCGTGGAGTTTAAGGCACGCATGGCTCGCATCCTTGGCTAAACGGTTTCTGTGCCCCGTTCCAGATTAGCTACCGAGTAAATACGCCCGTTGGGGGAATAGTCGCGTCGCTTCGCTTGACAACAGGCTAAACTAGCTATTAAACATTTACTATTCTGTTTAGATTGAATTTGCGGTCGTTTAGTTGTCGAGTCACGGGGCGGTCAGGCCACGATGCTCCGCCACGACCGTTGCTAGGGGGAACCATGGCCAAAGCAAGTGTTCGCGAGATCAGCCGCATCACCGGTTTTTCGCCCGCAACCGTGTCCAACGCGCTCAACCGCAAGCGCAGCGTGAGCGAGGAGACCGCCAAAGTCATCCTGGAGTGCGCGCAGTCGCTCGGCTATCAGCAGTCGACGCAGCTCGAGAGCATCCAGTTTGTGCTCGCGCGCAAGACGGGCGCCATCCTGGACGAGAGCACCTTCCATCCCGCGGTCATCGAGGGCGTGGAGCGCCAGGCGCGTCGCCACGGCATGAGCACGAGCTTTGTCTCGCTCGACTTTAGCGACCTAGACGCCGTGCGTCCGCAGGTCGAGGGCCTGATTGCCGATCCGGCCGCCGCTATTGTACTAATGGGTACGGAGTTGGGCGAGGAGGACTACGCCCTGTTCGCTAACACCGCCGCCCACCTGATTGTGCTCGATGGCTGGAGCGACCGCCAGTACTTCGATGCCGTGGTCATTGCCAATACCGATTCGGTGCTGCGTGCCGTGGACTACCTTATCGAGAAAGGTCACAAGCAAATCGGCTATCTGGCGGGCGACCTTCGTATCCGCAACTTTAAGGACCGCGAGCGCGGCTATCGCCAAGCACTTGAGGATGCGGGCCTCGAGGCCAATCCGGCATGGCGCGTCACGCTGGGCACCACGCTCGAGGGCGCCTATCGCGACATGGGCGCGTGGCTCGACAATTCCTCGCGCGAAGATCTGCCAACGGCTTTCTTTGCCGAGAACGACGTGCTTGCCGTAGGCGCCATGCGCGCGCTCAACGAGCACGGCATTCGCGTGCCCGATGATGTCTCGATCATCGGCTTTGACGACCTGTCGTTGGGCGCTTTCTCCAACCCGCCGCTCACCACGGTTCACGTTCCCAAGCACGAGGTGGGTGAGATCGCGGTGCGCCGCCTGGTGGGCAACATCCGCAATCCCAAGAGCTATACCTGCAAAACGGCTGTGTCGACCTATTTTGTCGAGCGCCAGAGCGTGCGCGAAATCTAGGCGGAGACGGCATCGTCTGCGGCGTGTCAAAGCGCGCCAGGGCGGTAAACATAACGCTACCAAGAGAGGATCCTTCGGGGTCCTCTTTTTGTTTCCCTTGTATGTTCAGTTTGTTTACATACCGTTTAGGCTGATTTTTCTACCGCTTACGGGTATTTCGCGCTAAACTTCTAAACAAAAGAGTAAAACATTTAGTAAAAAGAACAAAACGAAACATGCGTCTGTTTACTGAACATGTGACTAGGGGAGGACGTACATGGACAAGATCAAGCTCGGCTTTGTGCCCACGCGCCGCAGTATCTTTAGCGCGCCGGACGCGATCAAGTATCGCGGTCTGACGGCTGATCGCCTGCGCGAGATCGGCGTCGAGATTGTGGATATCGACGACATCAACGACGAGGGCCTGCTGTTCGACGACAGCCATATCGCGCCTATCGTCGAGAAGTTCCGCGCCGAGGGCGTCGACGGCATCATGCTCTGCCACGCCAACTTTGGTACCGAGTATGTCTGCGCCCGCCTTGCCCGCGAGCTCGGCTTGCCCGTGCTGCTGTGGGGGCCGCGCGACGAGCGCCCCGAGCCCGACGGCACCCGTCTGCGTGATAGCCAGTGCGGCCTGTTCGCCACCGGCAAGGTCCTGCGCCGTTTCCAGGTTCCCTTCACCTACATGACCAACTGCCGTCTGACCGATCCCGAGTTCGAGCGCGGCGTCTGGGACTTTTTGGCCGTGTGCAACGTGGTCAAGACCTTCAAGCACACCCGCATCCTGCAGATGGCCACCCGTCCGTTCGATTTCTGGTCGACCATGTGCAACGAGGGCGAGCTGCTCGAGAAGTTCAACATCCAGCTTTCGCCCATCCCCATGACCGAGCTTGTCCAGGCCGTGCGCGACGCCCAGGCTGACGAGCAGGCCATGGCAGCCATGCTCGCCCACATTGGTGACAGCTTTGAGATCTGCATCCCCGAGGACAAGGTTCCTGCGGTCGCAGGACTCGCCATTGCCATGAAGCGCCTGGTCGAGAAGTACGGCTGCAACGCCGGCGCCATCCAGTGCTGGAACGCTCTGCAGGACGAGCTGGGCATTATGCCCTGCGCCGCCAACGCAATCCTCAACGAGATGGGCATCCCCATCGTATGCGAGACCGATATCCATGGCGCCATCACCGCGCTGATGGTCGAGGCCGCCGACCTGGGCCGTCACCGCGGCATGTTCGCCGACTGGACCGTGCGCCATCCCGATAACGAGAACGGCGAGCTGCTGCAGCACTGTGGTCCCTGGCCCTGCAGCTGTGCGGCCGTCAAGCCCAAGCTCACCTACCCGCTGGCGTTCGATCACCCCGGCGCGCTGACGGCCGAGGCCAAGCACGGCGACCTCACCCTTGCTCGCTTTGACGGCGACAACGGTGAGTACTCGCTGCTGCTGGGCAACGCTCGCGGCATCGACGGCCCGGCCGGCATGGGCACCTACCTGTGGGTCGAGGTCGACAACCTCAAGCGCCTCGAGACCAAGATCGTCGAGGGTCCCTACATCCACCATTGCGTCGCCATTCACGCCAACGTGGTGCCGGTGCTCTACGAGGCGTGCAAGTACATCGGCATTGTCCCCGACCTGTACGACCCCATCGAAGAAGACGTCAAAGCTTACCTGCGAGGAGAGTAGAAATGGCAACTATCGAAGAGCTTGAGTCCCTGCGTTGGGACCTTCGACGCGATTGCGTCGATATCATCATGGCTGGCGCCGGCGGGCACATCGGCGGCGACATGTCGGTCATCGATGCGCTGATGACCCTCTACGCCAACCACCTCAACATTTCGCCCGAGACCGTCGACAATCCCAACCGCGATCGCTTCGTGCTCTCCAAGGGCCACGCCATGGAGGCCTACTACGCGGTGCTCTGCCACGAGGGCTATCTGGACCTCGACGACGTCAAGGCCCGCTTCTCTAAGTTCGGCAGCCCCTACATCGGCCACCCCAACAACAAGCTCAAGGGCATCGAGATGAACTCGGGCTCGCTGGGTCATGGCCTGCCCGTGGCCGTCGGGATGGCGCTTGCCGGCAAGATGGATGGCCGCGACTACCGCGTCTACACCATCATGGGCGACGGCGAGCTTGCCGAGGGCTCGGTCTGGGAGGGCGCCATGAGCGGCGGCAACTACCAGCTCGATAACCTGTGCGCGCTCGTGGACCGCAACCGCCTGCAGATCAGCGGCAGCACCGAGGACGTCATGAAGCAGGATTCGCAGGAGGAGCGCTGGGCCGCCTTCGGTTGGAACGTGCTGTCCATTCCGGGCAACGACGTCCAGGCCATCGACGCCGCGCTGACGCTGGCCGCCGAGACCAAGGGTAAGCCCACGGTCATCATCCTCAACACGGTGAAGGGCTACGGCTCGCCGGTTATGGAGGACAAGGCCGCCTGGCATCATCACCTGCCCAACGATGAGGAATATGCCCAGATCATCGCCGATTTCGCTGCCCATAAGGAGGCTATCAATGGCTAACAAGATCGCCAACCGCAAGGCTATCTGCGACACGCTGCTCGAGGCCGCCGCAACCGATAAAGACATCGTCGTCTTGTGCTCCGACTCCCGCGGCTCCGCATCGCTCACGCCGTTCTTTGACCAGTATCCCCAGCAGTCCATTGAGGTCGGCATCGCCGAGCAGGACCTGGTGAGTATCGCCGCCGGTATGGCCTCGTGCGGCAAGAAGGCCTGGGCCGCCTCGCCGGCGTCCTTTGTGACCACGCGCTCGTATGAGCAGTGCAAGGTCGACGTTTCGTACTCCAACACCAACGTCAAGCTCATCGGCATCTCGGGCGGCGTTTCCTATGGCGCCCTCGGTATGAGCCATCACTCCGCGCAGGATATCGCCGCCATGAGCGCGATTCCCAACATGCGCGTGTATCTGCCGAGCGATCGCTTCCAGACCGCCGAGCTCGTGCGCGCCCTGGTTGCCGACAACAAGCCGGCCTACATCCGCGTGGGCCGCAACCCGGTGGAGGACGTGTACACCGAGGACGAGTGCCCGTTCCAGATGGACCGCGCCACCTGGGTGCGCCGCGGCACCGATGTGGCGATCGTCGCCACCGGTGAGATGGTCCGCCACGCCGTGGACGCCGCCGACCTTTTGGCCGAGCAGGGTATCTCGGCAACGGTGCTCGATATGTACTGCGTCAAGCCGCTCGACGCCGAGGCCGTGATCGAGGCCGCCGGTGCCACGCGAGCCGTCGTGACCGTCGAGGAGCACAGTCCCTTCGGTGGCCTGGGTTCCATGGTCGCACAGGTCGTGGGTGAGCACTGCCCGCGTCCGGTCAAGTGCCTGAGTCTACCCGATGCGCCGGCCATCACCGGTACGAGCCCCGAGGTCTTTGCGCACTACGGCCTGACGGGCGAGGGAATCGCCAAGACGGTCGTCGAGTTCCTTCCCGCAGAGTAATTGGTGCATCGGGGACAGGTTTGCACCAATCCTTTTAGGTTGAATTCTGAGCAGGCCGGCTGCGCTCTCATGAGCCGGTCGGCCACTCGCTCCTTGTCCGTCGGGTTTTAGTTTTGAATCGACGGGGGAGACAGGAGAGTACATGAGCAAATACATCATCGGAATCGATCAGTCCACACAGGGTACTAAGGCGCTGCTGGTGGACGAGGGCGGCCATCTGATCCATCGCGCCGACCGCTCGCATCGCCAGATTGTCAACGAGGCCGGCTGGGTGAGCCATGATCCAGCCGAGATCGCCGCCAACGTGCTGGCCGTGGCGCGCGCCGTGGTGGAGGAGACCGGGGTCGATCCGGTCGACGTCGCCGGCATCGGCATCTCCAACCAGCGCGAGACTACCGTTGCCTGGAATCGCACGACGGGCGAGCCGCTGTGCGATGCCGTGGTGTGGCAGTGCGCCCGCGCCCGCGAGCTGTGCGACGAGCTGGCTGCGCGCGAAGGCGTGGCCGAGCTGGTGCGTGACACGACGGGTCTGGTGCTCTCGCCCTACTATCCGGCGGGCAAGATGGCCTGGATCCTCGCGAACGTTCCCGCGGCTGCCGAGGCCGCGGCGGCGGGCGAGCTGTGCCTGGGCACCATCGATGCCTGGGTGGTCTGGACGCTCACGGGCGGCGCGGAGTTCCGCTGCGACTGGTCCAATGCCAGCCGCACGCAGCTTTTTGACCTGCGCCGTGGCTGCTGGAGCGAGCCGGTGTGCGAGGCCTTTGGTGTCAATCCGGCGTGTCTGCCGCAGGTGACCGATTCCGATGGCCTGTTCGGTACAACGGACCTGCGCGGCTTTTTGCCGGCGCCCGTGCCCATTCACGGCGTGCTCGGCGACAGCCATGCCGCCTTGTTTGCCCAGGGCTGCCATAGCCGCGGCATGGCCAAGGCGACCTATGGCACCGGAAGCTCGGTCATGATGAACGTCGGCGACGAGTTCGTCGCCAGCTCGCATGGGCTTTCGAGCTCGCTCGCATGGCGTATGGACGGTGTGACCGAGTATGTTCTCGAGGGCAACGTGAGCTACGCCGGCGCCGTCAAGACGTGGCTGCGCGACGACCTGGAACTCATCAACAATCCCGAGGAAGTCACCGACCTGTGCTACGCCGCCAATCCGGCAAGCCGTGTCTACTTTGTGCCGGCGTTCACTGGCCTGGGCGCGCCGCACTGGGCGAGCGATGCCGAGGGCTGCATCTTTGGCATGACGCGCACCACGGGCCGTGCGGAGTTCGTAAAGGCTGCCGATGAGTCGATCGCCTATCAGATCTTCGACGTCATTGATGCGATGGTCGAGGATTCGGGCGCGGCGTTGGCCGAGCTTCGTGTTGACGGCGGTCCCACGCGCGACGCGTACCTGATGCAGTTTGAGAGCGACTTGGTTGGCTCGCCCATTCGCATCGCGAGCAACGACGAGATGAGCGGTCTGGGCGCGGCCTGGGCCTGCGGCATTGCGCTGGGCATGTACACGCGCGACGTCGTCGACGTCTACGGCGCCCGCGGCATCGTGGAGTCCACCATGTCCGCCGACGAGCGCGCCAAAAAGATCGCCGGCTGGCGCCATGCCGTTGAGGCGACCATCGCGTACACGGCCTAGAATGATTTTTCTGGGGCGGGGATTAAAAACTCATTGACCCCCGTCCTAGGCAGCTCATTTGGGACGGGGCTTTTTTGACTGGTATGATTGGTGCGACCATTCGAACCAGCTAAAAGAGCCCCGTCCCAAATTGACTACCGAGAGGAACTGCCATGGAGCGCATCGCAAGTTTTTCCGTTGACCATCTGCTGCTTGAGCCCGGCGTGTATGTGAGCCGCATCGACCGCGATCCGGCGACCGGCGCCGCCGTCACCACCTTTGACCTGCGCCTGACCACGCCCAACAAGGAGCCAGTCATGAACACGGCCGAGTGCCACACCATCGAGCATCTGGGCGCCACCTTCCTTCGCAACCATGCCGAGTGGTCGAGCCGTATCGTCTACTTTGGGCCCATGGGCTGCCGCACGGGCTTTTACCTCGTCGTTTTTGGTGAGCTGACGAGCGAGGAAATCTTGCCGCTTGTGCGTGAGCTGTTCGAGTTTGTTGCTGGCTTTGAGGGCGATATCCCCGGCGCTGCTCCCGAGGAGTGCGGCAACTACCTGGACCAGAACCTCCCCATGGCCAACTGGCTTGCGCGTCGTTATCTCGACCGCGACCTGGCCGATATCGACGAGAAGCACCTGCACTACCAGCAGGCGTAAGGGCTTTATCGCTCAAAGCGCGCGCATTGGGCGCCTTCGCTTATGCGGGGGCGCCTTTTTGTTGAGTGGTCGGGACGAGCGTTCAAAATCGCTCATGTTTGTTCTAGAATGTTCGTACTGTCACATAAACGAACAGGAGTGAACATGCATATCTATTCTGTCAACGATCCCGAGTTCAAATCCTATGGCAACGTTTGGGATGACGTTCCGTCCGAGCTCACGTCGCCCGTGCTCGAGGCGCTCTCTGCCACGCCCATTCCCGAGGGCAGCAAGTACGTAGCAAGTGCGCCGGAGCTCGAAGACGTCAAGGATGCCGACAAACTGGGCTTTCTCATGTTTGGCGGCCGCCCCTTCCAGCTCGGCTGGTGCAACGGCCACAACACACGCCTCAACTGCCTGGAGTATCACCGCGCCAGCGAGTTTAACCTGGGCGCCCGCGACTTTATCCTGCTCGTGGCGCATCGCTGGGAGATCGAGGACGGCAAGCTCGACACCGCGTGCGTCAAGGCGTTCCGCGTGCCGGCGGGTACGGTCGTCGAAGTCTTCAACACCACGCTCCACTACACGCCATGCATGGTCGACGACGGCGGCTTCCAGGTGATGGTGGCGCTGCCGGCGGGCACCAACGGCCCGCGCCCCGAGGCTGCAGCCGACATGCCTGCCGCCGGTGACAGCTACTGCTACTGGAAGGCCGACAAGTGGGTCCTCTGCCACGCCGACAGCCCCAAGGCGGCCGAGGGCGGTTACGTGGGCCTCATCGGCAAAAACCTCGACATCACCTGCGACTAGGGGCTTCCTGTTTGTCTCGATCTGTAACATCTAGCGGGCTAAATCGTCTCTACCTGTTACAGATTTAGACAAACTGCGGGGGGCTGCCCGAAAATCTCGATCTGTAACACCAAGCCCGGTTTTGGCTGCCTACCTGTTACAGATCGAGACAAACCGTCCCCAACCACCACAAAGGTGCCTGTCCCCTTTGTGGTGGTGTGGGGCGGCGGTATCAGAAAGTGTCAGACGGGGGCGGCTGCGGGGCGCCTGTGCGCGAAAAGAAGTGTCGACCTGCGCCGTTGCCGTTGAGTAGCGCGCTGCTTACGGGGATACTGAAGCCACGACAAACAGCGTGTGAAAGGATTGATGCATGGCTTTCCGTAAAGACTTCCTGTGGGGCGGCGCAACGGCTGCCAACCAGTGCGAGGGTGCCTACGACGTGGACGGCCGCGGCCTGGCCAACGTGGATGTGGCCCCGCACGGCCCCGAGCGCTATGCGGTGGTCTCCGGCCAGCGCAAGATGCTCGACTTCGAGGACGGCTATTACTACCCCGCGCAGACCGGCATCGATTTCTATCACCACTACAAGGAGGACATCGCCCTCTTTGCCGAGATGGGCTTTAAGACCTTCCGCATGAGCCTGGCCTGGACCCGCATCTTCCCCAACGGCGACGAGACTGAGCCCAACGAGGCCGGCCTGGCCTTCTACGAGGACGTGTTCCGCGAGTGTCAGGCGCACGGCATTGAGCCGCTCGTGACCATCACGCACTTCGACTGCCCGATTCACCTCATCAAGGAGTACGGCGGCTGGCGCAACCGCAAGCTCATCGACTTCTACAAGAACCTCGCGACCACGATCTTCACCCGCTACAAGGGCCTGGTAAAGTACTGGCTTACCTTCAACGAGATCAATATGATCTTGCACCTGCCGTTTATGGGTGCCGGTCTGGTCTTTGAAGAGGGCGAGAACAAGGAGGCCGTCGAGTACCTGGCCGCCCACAACGAGCTCGTCGCCAGCGCTTGGGCAACCAAGATCGCTCACGAGATCGACCCTGAGGTCAAGATCGGTTGCATGCTTGCCGCAGGTAGCTACTACCCCTACAGCTGCCGTCCGGGCGATGTGCGCCAGGCGCAGATTGACAACCAGAGCAACTATTTCTTCGTCGACGTTCAGAGCCGCGGCTACTATCCGGCCTATGCCGTCAAGAAGCTCGAGCGTTTGGGCATCGATGTGGGCATGACGGATGAGGACCGCGAGATCCTGGCCGCCAACACCGTCGACTTCATCAGCTTTAGCTACTACAGCACCCGTTGCTCCGCCGGTGCCGATAACCCCGATGTCGAGCGCACCCAGGGCAACGCCTTCGCCGGCGCCAAGAACCCCTACCTGCAGGAGAGCCAGTGGGGCTGGGCCATCGATCCGCTGGGCTTCCGCATCACCCTCAACGACCTGTACGACCGTTATCAGAAGCCGCTGTTTGTGGTCGAGAACGGTCTGGGCGCCAAGGATGTTGTCGAGGAGGATGGCTCCATCAACGACGACTACCGTATCGACTACCTGCGCCAGCATATCGCCGCGATGCGCGATGCGGTGACCGAGGACGGCGTTGACCTGCTGGGCTACACCACCTGGGGTCCGATCGACTTGGTCTCGGCCGGCACGGGCGAGATGTCCAAGCGCTACGGCTTTATCTACGTGGACCGCGACGATGCAGGCAACGGCACCCTCAAGCGTTCCAAGAAGAAGAGCTTCGACTGGTACAAACACGTCATCGAGACGAACGGCGAGGACCTGGCCTAAGGCTTTCCCAACAACCACAGCCTCCTAACCAAAACGCCCGGCGAGCAGTTAATGCCCGCCGGGCGTTTTGTTAAAAGAAGCGAAAGCACTCATTGGGGACGTACTTAAATGAGTGCCCGCAGAATGAGAGTGGATAATCTCCCGTTTTTGGCTTGTTTGTGGGCTCAAAGTGGGAGATTATCCACTCTCGTCATTTGCACTCGTTGGGGACGCACTTAAATGAGTGGCAGCTGGGGACACCCTTTGCCGTCGGCGGATTTTGGGACATGTGGCCCGCTTTTTGGGCCTGCCTGTCGGTACACTAAAGGCACTATGGGTACCCGCGAGCGACATATCGGCCACGCGACCGCCCGATCCGCACCCGTGGCGGATCCCAGGGGCGGCAGGCTCTTCGCCATGCCGCGATTCCTTGTTGGTATAACACATCAGGTGTACCGTCACCGCGTCTTTGCTATCGCCGGCGCCATCACCGTGCTGTTCCTCATGCTTTTGGCAGTCTTGCCGGCGCTGTTTGCCTCCGACCCCAAGCTTTCCAACGCCGTGCTCGCCTATAGCGAGGTGTCCGAAGAGGTCGTGGATGCGCTCGTCCACTCGAGCTCTCTCCCGTTGCTTGTCGCCGCAATTATATTTTCGATCTGGGGTGTATCGGTCTATCTGCGCTGTTTGGACTATGTGTTGCGCCGCCGCCTTGTTGCCGTCGCCACCATCTGCGCCCTCTGGATGATTGAGGTCATCCTCAAATACAAGTCGTTCACACCGTTCTATGCCACCGTGCTGTGGTACCTGTACTACGTGCCCATGACGCTCATTCCGCTGCTCTACCAGCTGTGCGGCCTGCGCCTTGCGGGGCTGGAACAACACCGTGCGGGCCGTCGCTATCGCAGCATCTTGTGGGTCGTGGCCATCCTACTTATCGGTTTTGTGCTCACCAACGATTTCCACCGGCAGGTATTCCACTTTGACCGTGCAAGCGACACCTGGAGCAACGATTACACGTACGGCTGGGGCTATTTCGCCGTCTTAGTGTGGACGGCCTTTAACTTCGTGGCCTTTTTTATCCTGGTGGGCCGGTCCTCGTCCTTTCGCATCCAACGTTTCTCGGGCACGGCGGCGCTTGTTTTGTTGGGTGGTGCGTTCTTTGCCATCTCGTATGCTCTGCGCGTGCCCTGGGCATGGAGGCTCAACTTCTCGCTCGTCTATTGCGTCTTGTGCGTGGTGGCGATGGAAATCTGTCTCGATTGCGGTGTCATTCCGTCATATCACGACATTGCTGGCATCTTCGATACCTTGCCGCTCGACCTCAAAGTTCTAACGCGCGACCTGCAGGAAGTCTATGCCACACCGGTGTCAAAGCCAATGCCGGCGGGCGTGTGCGAAGAGCTGCGGGCCCAGGAACACGGGCATGCCCATGCCTTTGCCGTGGCGTCCGATCCCGATGTGATGTACCGAGCCTTTCCACTGCTGGGCGGATCGGCCCTGCTTGCCCAAGACGTGTCGGAGCTCAACGAGCTCAATCGCGAGCTGGCGCATCGTCGCATGGAGCTGCAGCGCCAAAACGAGCTGCTCGCCGCCGACTACGACCTTAAGACGCATCTGGCAGACCAAGAGGCCGAGACCTTACTGGTCCAAGACGTGGACCAAGCGCTTGCCCGTGCGCTCGAAGGGATGTACGACCTGTTGAGCTCGCTGCCGCCGTTGACCGATGAGGCATCTTCGCACGAGCGTTACCGCATGCTGCAGCGCGCCAAGATGCTCGTCGCCTATTGCAAACGCAAGGGGTCGCTCACGTTGGCACAGCACGGGGAGAGCGGTTTTGACCGCGACCGCATTCAGCTCATCGCCAACGAGCTCGCAAGTGACCTGCGCACCATCGATGTCGATTGCGCCTCGATTATCGCCATACGGCGCCCGATGCACGCCAGTACGGTAAGCGCCCTGTACGACTGCGTGTATGACTTTGCGTTTTTTGCCTACACCACCGACCATCCGGCGCTTATGTATCACTTGGGCGACCATGACCGGTGCAGTGTCGAGCTGCGCGCCACGCTTTTTTCCAACGATGATGAAGATCTTTCGCAGACGCCCGCTGCGCAAGAGCTCGAAAGCGCTCTGCAAGGGCGCAACGTGGCATACCGCCTTGAGGGCGAGCCCGGCCAGCTGCGCATGATCGTCTTGATGCCGAGGGCGGGTGAGTGACGATGCAGATTTCGTTCATCCTTCCCCAAATCGTTGCGCTCGATGTTATCTTTGCCCTGGCTGCGTGTCTGCAGATGATCCACGTCCCGCTCATCGCATCGCGCCGCTCGTCCTATAACCGTAAGGTGATTTGCGCCTACGAGACGAGCCTTGTGCTTCACCTGATGATTTCGGCGCTCATCTTATTCGCGTCGTCTGGCTCGTATCTGGTGGCGCCGCTTGACGTTTGCGCCAGGGCAATGGGCGGAGTGCTGTGGCTCAATGCCGCGATCTTTGCCTATGGCGTGGTCCTTATGGTGCACTATCGTCGCCCTGTCATGCTGGCCGAGCTGCTGCTTGTTGGCGCCGTGACACCGCCGGTGGTTTTTGCCATGGGCTCGGTGTGGGCCGTTGTCCTTATCGCAGAGGGAGCGTTCTTCCTGTTCCGTTCCGTCGCGGCGCTCTTGATGGACGTCCGTAACCGCCAGGAGGATATCACCGCGTTCTCGACGATCGAAACCATCAACGTGATTCCCGTGGGCATCCTGTATCTGGACTCGAGGGGCCGTCCACTGCTCATGAACCGCTGCATGCGCAAAAACCTGGTGGAGCTTCATATGCCCACCGACCTAGGCGATATGAGCGGTACATGGAACGACCTGCGCAAGCTCAGCATGCAAATGCCCGGAGGCGGTAAGAACAGCGTGCGGATCAACCTGGACCGCTTTGGTGAGGCGCGTGCGGTGGTCGAGGTTTCTCCCGCCGAGATTCGCCTGTTTGTGTGCGATGGCGTTATGGTCTCGGGCCGTTCGTTCGAGCGCATAATCGGTCTGGATGTGACAGAGTATGCGCATGCGCATGACCGCCTGGCGCAGGCCAACCACCTGCTTGAGCTTGCGGGCCAAGAGCTCCAGGCCCAGATCGAAGAAGTCAAAAAGGTTGCCGACAATGCGGCCTACCTGCGCATGCGTTCCCGCGTGCACGATGTGATCGGCCAGCGCCTGTCCATCCTCCATCGCTATTTGGAGGAGGGGCGCCTGGATGACGAGTCGCTCGAGCAGATCGACCCGCTGCTGCGCTCAATCGCTGCCGATCTGCGCAGCGGGGGCGACACCGAACCGGCAGAGCAACTGGGCGATATCGTCCATGCCTTTGGCCTGGTGAGCGTGCAGATCGATGTGGAGGGCGCGCTGCCTGAGGACGCGCGTGTCGCCGCCGTCTTTTTGCAGATTATCCGCGAGGCCTCGACCAATGCCACCAAGCATGCGCAGGCGCATCGGGTCCATGTGCGCTTGTGGCAGGAGGGGACGGATGCTGACGCCGTCGCGCACATGACGATTTCTAACGACGGGTCTCCGGCCCCCGTATCGTATCGCGAGGGAACGGGTATCCCAGGTATGAGGCATGTCGCGCAAGATCTGGGTGGCAGCCTAGAGGTCCACGCCACCCCGCCCTTTACGCTTACGGTATCCATTCCGCTTAACGCCAACGACACGTCCCAAAGGAGAAACTCATGATCCGCGCGTTAATCGTCGAAGACCAGGCTATCTTGCGCGAGAGCCTCGCGCGTTCCGTGGGCGACCAGCCCGACATGACCGTTGTCGCCGCGATCGCCGACGCCTCGGATGCCTTGGACGTTGTGCTTAAGGAGCGTCCGGACATGATACTGATGGATGTGTGCACCGAACACGATTCCAACGGCATCGTGGCGGCGGCGCGCATCAAAGAACAACTGCCCGAGTGTCGCGTCATTATCATGACAGGCATGCCCGAGATCACCTTTGTCGATCAGGCCCGCGAGGCGGGCGTCGATAGCTTTGTGTACAAGAACGTCGGTATCGACGAGCTGTTCGCCGTGATGCGCTCCACGTTGGCTGGCTACTGCACGTTTCCCAAGCCGCCCGAGAGCATTTTTTCGGGCACGGCAGCCCTCGACGATGTCGAGCTATCGATTTTGCGCCTTGCCTGCGAGGGCAAAAGTCGTCGCGAGATCGCGGCCGAGCTGTTTATGAGCGAGGGCACCATCAAGCGCCGCATCTCGGAGATCCTGAGCAAGACCGGCTACGACAACATCATGCGCCTGGCCGTGCATGCGGTGACCGAGGGCAGCATCGTTCCCAACATGGAGCGCCCGTAATCGATGCGCTCACCCGTGTTCCGGCACCGCAAAGATAGGCCGCCCACCGTTTCGCATCTAAAAACGGCGGGCGGCCTGCTTGTATGGGCAGTGCTGTCGGCATAAAGCGGCGGGGCCGCAGGATCATCTCCTGCGGCCCCGTCTGGTGTGCGCGGATGTGTCCGCCAATCCGCGGCTGTCGTGGTCTACCGCTACGCGATGGTTACGCTGTAGGAGGCGACGTCCTCGTAGGAATCGGTCAGGTAGGCGTCGATGCCGATGGTCGTGTTGACCAGGTCGTCAAGGCTGTCAAGCTCGCCGCTCGAGAACGTGAATTCCTCGGTGGCGTTGGTGCCGGGCATCAGGTGAGCCGAGAACCAGGGTTCCTTCATGGTGCCGTTGACGTTGGTCTTGCCGGAAGGAGCGTAGAAGGTCAGGTCCTTGTCGCTCTTGTTGGTGATGTTGACGACAAAACCGATGTCGCCCCACTCGTCCTTGAACTTCTCGGTGACGGTGATGGTGCACAGGTCGTCATCGGCAACGGTGACGGCGGGGGAGATTTCAATCTTCTGGACGTCGTCGTCTTCGACGGCCTCGTCGATCTCTTCTTCCTTCTCGGCCGCCTCGCGATCCTTCTTCACCGTGCCGGACAGGTCCTTGTCGGACTTGGTAAAGACAAGATTGCCGTCATCCTCTTCGAGGATGAGCTTGCCGTCCTTGAGCTTCATGTCATGCGACTCGTCTTCGGCGGTGATGGTTACGGTGGTGGCGTCCTTTGCCTCCCATTTAAGGTCGACGACTTCAAGGAACAGGTCGAGGGCACCTGTACCGTCCTCATCGAGAATCAGGACGCAGCGCACACCCCAATCCTCGAGCATCTTCATGTACTCATCGGTCAGTTCTTCGCCCTCCAGGGTTCCACCCGAGAGTTCCCAGCTGCCGACGAAGTTGGCCTTGGGGTCTTTGCCGCCGCCGCTGCAGCCCGTCAGGGCAAAGGCGAGCGCAAGGACGCATGTCAGAAATGCGAGTACGGACTTTTTGAACGTTGTCTTCATGGTGTCCTCCTTTATCGAACGAAACCCATAGAAGCAAATGCGGGGGTGGCGGATCCCCCGCCAATTACCAGATAGAGGGGCTAGGGCCTGGGCGTTCCGCAGTTGCTGCAGAACTTGCCGCCGTTTTCGCTGCCGCAGTTGGGGCAGAACCACTTGGCCGGTGCCGGGGCGGGTGCGGGACTGCCACACTCGGAGCAGAACTTGCCGGTGTTGGTGGCGCCGCAGCTGCAGGTCCATGTGCCGGCCGCGGGAGCAGCGGCGGGAGCCGGTGCGGGAGCGGGTGCCGGAGCCGGCTGCGGGGCGGCCTGCTGCCGTGCTTGGCCGGCGGCGAACAGCTGGCTGGCGTTCATGCCGCCCATGCCACCTGCCATGCCCATGCCCATAAAGCCTGCCATCGCGCCGTTGGGGTTGGCGGCTGCCGCGCGCATTGCGTCGCTCTGGGCGCTGGCAATGTTGGCTGCCGCCATGGTGGGATCGCGCATGACCGCGGCTTTCTGCAGATCCTTGATCATCTGCTCGTCCTCTTGCGAGGCGGCGATGGAGTTGACGCCAAAGCTCACGATCTCGACGCCGCGCAGGTCACGCCAATCGGCAGAGAGGACCTCGTTGAGCGCGCGGGCGAGCTCGGTGGTGTGGCCGGGGATGGCGCTGTAGCGGATGCCCATTTCCGAGATCTTGGCAAAGGCGGGCTGCAGGGCGGTGAGCAGCTCGGACTTAAGCTGGCTGTCGATCTTGTCGCGCGTGTAGCTATCGGTCACGTTGCCGCACACGTTGGTGTAGAACAGCAGCGGGTTGGTGATGCG
Organism: Collinsella sp. AF05-9; assembly: GCF_003465595.1. Taxonomy (NCBI): domain Bacteria; kingdom Bacillati; phylum Actinomycetota; class Coriobacteriia; order Coriobacteriales; family Coriobacteriaceae; genus Collinsella; species Collinsella sp. AF05-9. The sequence continues at coordinate 2,992 of NZ_QSBB01000027.1, read as the reverse complement.
GTACGAGTACTCGCCGTTGCAGCGCACGGAGATGTCAACGTCCAGGCCAATGTTGTTATCGATCACGCGGAAGGGCACGGGCGAGGCGGTGCCGTACTTGTTGCCGATGATCTCCTTGGTGTTGATGAAGTAGACGCGCTGGTCCTTGCCCGCGTCGCCGCCAAAGGTAAAGCGGCTGCCGATATTGGCGAAGGTCTCCTTGATGGAATCGCCTAGGTTGCCGCTAAAGACGCTCGGCTCGCTGCCGGTATCGAAGACGAACTCACCGGGCTCCAGTGCGACTTCGATGATCTTGCCGTTTTGCACCACGAGCATGCCCTGGCCGTCGTTGACGGCGATGACGGAGCCGTTGGAGATGACGTTGTCCTCGCCGCGCGTGTTGGAGCTGCGGCCACCGGTGCGTTTGCTGCCCTTGCAGGCCAAGACGTCAGCAGGCATCGATTCGCAGTAGATAAATTCCTTCCACTGGTCGGCCATGACGCCGCCGGCAGCTCCCAATCCAGCTTTCAAGAGTCCCATGGTGATCTTCCTTTCTCGTCAAAGGCCGGGTGGTATTGGTTGGATTGCTTAGTCGTCCTTGTCGTCTTTCATGACAACGGTGGTCTCGGTGTGGCTGAAGGTGTCGTGCTTCTCGGTCAGGTCGAGCTCGCCGCAGTACTCGTCGGCGTGGGTGGCCTCGTTGGCCGTCTTGAGCTGGCCTACCAGTAGCACGTCTCCGATAATCACGATGATCAGCGGCGCGATGATGTTGATGAGGATGCCCTCGATATCAAAGGCGAGGTAATCCGGATCGAAGGCGTTCTCGCCCATAAAGAGAATCTGGGAGAGGACAAATCCGATCACAAAGAACAGCACCGAGGCGATGGCGAGCTTGGGCTTGGAACAGGGGAGCTCGCCGACCAAGCGGCCGGTCTGGCCGTTCATGGCAAACAGGTAGCTCTTGCCGTTCCACGAGGTGGAGAGCATCCAGACGGGGAACAGGGCGTAGTCGCTGTCTTCCCAGGTGTAGTCGAGCTGCTTGCTTTCGACCGTGGCATCGTCGTATTCGTCGACGACAGTCTCGCGCAGGGCCGAGATCGTGCTTTCTTCCATACGGCGCTCGGCGCGCGCCTTGCAGGTCTCGCAGTCCTCGTCGTAACGGTTGGCGATGTAGCCGGGCATATATGCGACCGAGAACGGACGCAGCGCGTCGTAGTCAAACGGCTCGATGGCGTCCATGTGGCCGTCGGGCATCTTGGACGATCCGTCGACGGGCACGCGCTTAAACGAGATATTGCCCTTGCGATAGGCATCGTAGTGGTCGGTGGTCGTGACGGTGCGGTCGGATTCCTCGGTCACGGTCTCGTTGGTCGCGTCAAAGTACACTTCGCCGTCCACGCGGGCGCCGTAGAGCCAAAACGGCACGTAGACACCTTGGACCTCGTCGATGTGGTTGCCGGTGACAAAGCTCTTGGGCAGCAAGATCTTGCCCTTGTAGTGTTCCTTGAGTGCGGCTGTGACGTCGTCGTGCCCGAGCTTAAACGGAATCACCAGGTCGGGCGAGAAGTCGCCTGAGAGCTGGCCGGGCGCCACGGCGGAGTTACCGCAGTACGGGCAGGTGGTGACGGCGACGGTGCCGTCGGACACGAGCTCGGCGCCGCACGACGAGCAGATGTAGCCGGCGTTTTGGGCGAGCTCCTGCACCGCGTCGTCGGCGACGGACTTGGGCGTTGCGGCTGCCGCATCGGCTTTGGCGTCGGCCTTGTCCTGGCGCTCGCGATAGAGGGCCTCGACTTCTTCGACTTCAAAGCGTGAGTCACAGTAGTCGCAGACGAGCTTTTGCTCGGCGCTGGCAAAATGCAGGGGGCCACCGCAGGCAGGGCACTGATAGTTAACGCTCTCGAAGGCCATGATCGGTCCTTTCCGTGCCGGAGGCTATGCGCCGATGGCGCCGCCGCAGTATTCGCAGCGCCCACTGGCATCGGGAATGGTGGTTGCACCGCAGAAGGGGCAGGTCACCGCAGTCTTGGGGGCCTTGGCGGCAACGACGCTGTCGCGCGTCTCCTGGTGCAGCTGCACCAGCGCGTCGCGGACCTCGGTTGCCTGGCGCTTGGCCTCGCGGTATTCGATGGAGCCGCGCTGATCGATGGTGGAGTCGTTTACGCGCAGGTTGATCTCGGTAAAGTACGGCGTGTTGACGTGAATGGTCAGATTAAAGTCGTAATCCAGGTCGTAGCGCGGCGGGTTGTAGCTCTCGCGCTCGCCGTCCTCGGTCTCGCGATAGATCTCGGTGCGATGCTCGTCGATATCCATATCGCAGCCGAGTACCTGCGAGAACTCGATGATGTCGGGATTGGCGTCGCGCCAGCGGCTCTGCGAGGTGATGATCAGCAGGCCCGCGTCCTCATCGAGCATGATGTTGGTGCGCCCGGCAGAAAGCGTGCGCGTGGGGTTGAACGACGCCAGGCGCTCGGCGTTGGCCTCGCGGTAGGCGAGTTGCTCACGGATATCGTCCGCGGTGCTGGAGCGATAGCCGTGAAAGTAGGGGGAGAGCTTGCCGGCGCACTCTTTGCACAGGTAGCCTTCATTGATTTTTGTCTTACCTAGAAGTCCCAGCTCGGTACCGCAAATCGCGCACTCTTTCTTCTCGAACATCTTGTCAAAGAAGCCCATGGCTGCCTCCCATCAACTGGTAGCGTGTGTCACTTTTGATGATGGGGGAGTGCGCAGCCTTTCACGATACCCAGACGGCTCAACGAGTCTCCACAACTGGGACACATGGCCCATTTTTCCTACTCATTGGGGACGTACTTAAATGAGTGAAACTACTCATTTAAGTACGTCCCCAATGAGTGCTCGCAGAACGAGAGTGGATAATCTCCCATTTTTGGCCTATGTGCAGGCTCAAAGTGGGAGATTTCCACTCTCGTCATTTGGGTGTCCAAAAATCCCCGCTCGTTTGTGAACTGCGCCCCAATTCTTGGACGGGCTAATAAGCGGCCTACGCCGCACA